>NZ_JBVISA010000017.1:142373-208560 GCF_055575755.1 Kitasatospora sp. NPDC034035
AGACCTCCCCGCTGAGTGGAACCCTGTTCAGCTTGAACCCCGAAAGGAATGGCCCCCCCCGTCCACAAAAAAAGTTTGTTTCTCCACCCCTACGGGGCCACCCACCACTTTTGCTCGTAGGGCGCAACTCAGAAGTGCCGGTCGCGTGGGGTGACAGCAAGCGAGCATCGTCATGGTCGCCGCGTGTGCACCGGTTGTGAAATGATCTTCCGCGAGGCCCCCATTTCCGCAGGTCAGGGACATGTTCGATCAGAACTACGACCTGTAAGAGCACCTCCGACCTGCGGAACGCAGTCTTCGGACCCGCCATAGGCCGTCCGACGGCTCGCGATGTGAAATGGCAGCGAACGAGGTCGACGGCGCCACGTGTCCGCGTGGGTCAGCCGAGGCGGGTGCGGCTACTTCTCGACCGCGTAGCGCAGTTGGGCGAACCCGCCGGCGCTGGTGGCTGACTCCAGGCGCAGGGGGACGTCCTCGGTCAGCTCGCCGAACAGTTGGAGGCCGGAACCGATGAGCACGGGGGCAACGCTGATGATGAACGCGTCGACACGGCCCGCGCGGACGAAGCTCTGCACCAGGCGGCCGCCGTCGGGGTAGACGTGCCTGATGCCGCGCTCGTCGAGGTCGGCGATCAGGGCGCCGAGGTCGCGGTGGACGGTGATCCGCGGGTCGGCGTCCTCGGGGAGGGTCGTGCTGAGCACGACGACGTGGCGGTCGCCGTAGTGCCAGGCGTCCTCGCCGAAGCCGAGGACCTTCTCGTAGGTGTTGCGGCCCATGACGACCGCGTCGACGGTGTCGAGGAAGTCGGTGTAGCCGAGGTCGCCGGCCTTCCGGCCGCGTTCGTCGAGCCAGTCGATGTCGCCGTCCGGGCGGGCGATGTACCCGTCGAGGCTGGTGCCGACGAAGACGGTGGCGCTGAAGGTCATGGGGTCCTCCCCAGAAGATGGTCGAGGTCGTCGTGGAGCAGGGCCGCGGGCTCCCCCTCGCCGGTGAGGGCCCAGCGCAGCAGCGACCCGTCGGTGGTGATCTTCACGGCGCGCGCCAGGCGCGGCACGTCCGTGCCCGGGGCGAGTTCGCCGCGCTTGACGGCCTCGGCAAGCAGTTCCCGCAGCGCCTCGTCCACCGCATGGGTGTGCGCGGCGGCCAGGGTGCGGAAGTCGGGGTCGGTGAGGTCGAGTTGGAGCATCCCGAGGTGGTTGGACATCTCCTGCGGCGTGGCCATGTACCCGGCGAACTCGGTCGCCGCCGCATGCAGGGCCTTGAGCGGCGAGTCGTGTACCGCCCGGGCCCGCCGGTAGGGCTCGGCGGCGTTCTTCGCGGCGTCGGCCGCGAACGCCAGCAGTAGCGACCGCTTGGACCCGAAGCGTTGCGACAGAGTCGCAGGCGACACGCCTGCCTCCGCCCCGACATGGGCCAGGGTCATCCTCCCCGGCCCGTGCGCGCCGATGGCGCGGGCGGTGGCCGCGAGGATCTCCGCGTCGCTGGTGGTGCGTGGTCGTGGCATGTGCCTCCTCCTTCGCGTCCACCGTAACACGTTTATAAATGATGCTTCAGTTATAAACGCGCCCCCAGGTCAGGCGTCCACGGGAGCGCCGGCGAGGGAGGTCGTCCGCCGACGCTCGGCCTTGTTAAGCGGACCGTCGGTCCGTATGCTTCCACTCATGCGGACCGACGGTCCGCTTTCGCGCCGCCGGCCGCTGCGGGCTCGGTCGCGACCACCTTCCTCAGAACGGAATCCACGATCATGGCCGTACCGACGGAGGCCGCAGAGCTGTACCGCCACAGCCTGCGACTGCTGCTGGAGAAGGACATCCCCGCCTGGGTGGACCTGTGGGACGAGGACGGCGTCCTGGAGTTCCCCTTCGCGCCGGAGGGCTGGCCCACGAGACTGGAGGGCAAGGCCGCGGTCGGCACGTACATGCGCCACTACCCCGACCACGTCGACCTCCACGACTTCCCCGAGGTGACGATCCACCAGACCACCGCGCCCGAGCAGATCGTGGTGGAGATGCGCGGCGTCGGCCGCCTGGTGAAGACCGACAGCCCCTTCGACATGACCTACATCGCCGTGGTCACCGTCGAGCGCGGGCGAATCACCTCGTACCGCGACTACTGGAACCCGCTCGCCGTCTCACAGCCCGGCGCCGACTTCGCGGGAGCGGGCCGGTGAGCGCCGCTCTGGTCATCGGGGCCACCGGCACCACCGGCCGCCGGGTGACCGCCGGACTGGTCGCCGAAGGCCATCGGGTGAAGGCCGCCGGACGGACCGCCACCCCGGTGGACGGCGCACAGGCCGTCCGCTTCGACTGGCACGAGTCCACCACCTGGGACGAGGCCCTCGCCGACGTCGACCGCGCCTACCTCGTCCCGCCCATCGGCTCCTCGGAGCCGGCCACCGTCATGCTGCCCTTCCTGCGCCGGGCCCGCGCGGTGGGCGTGCGGCGCGCGGTGCTGCTCAGCTCGTCGGCGATCCCCGCGGGCGGCCCGGCCGTAGGACAGGTGCACGCGGCGCTGCCCGGCCTGTTCGACGAGTGGGCGGCACTCCGGCCTTCCTGGTTCATGCAGAACTTCACCGGCTCCATGCCCCACGCCCGCAGCATCCGGGAGGAGGGCGTCATCCGGACGGCCTCGGGGAACGGCCGGGTCGGCTTCATCGACGCGGCCGACATCGCCGCCGTCGCCGTACGGGCCCTGGTCGACGAGCCGGCCCCGAATGCCGACCTCATCCTCACCGGCCCGCAGGCACTGAGCTACGACGAGGTCGCCGCGACCGTCGCCGAGGTCACCGGCCGACCCGTCGTACACCGGCAGCTGACCTTCGAGGAACTGCGCGACCGCTGGGCGGCCGAGATACCGATGGAGTTCGCCACCATGCTGGCAGGCATGGACCGCGCCATCGCGGAGGGCGCCGAAGACCGGGTCTCGGACACGGTCGAGCGGCTCACCGGGCGCGCACCGGGAAGCCTCCGCGCCTTCGTCGAACGTGACCTGGCCCGCGACAGCTGACGCCGCAGCGACCCGGTGTTGCGACTCCCCGACCCCGGCGACGTCTGCTGCTCGGCAGCACGTATCGTCGACTGGCCGGATGACGCGACTGCCCGCCTCACCGCCCGCCCACCCCACCCGTCGAAGACCAGGGAGGACACCCGTGACCCAGCGGACCGAACGCGCGGACGCCCAACGCAACCGGGAAGCCGTCCTGGCCGCCGCCGACGCTCTGTTCGCCGCCACCAACGCCCCTCACGCGGTGTCCATGGACGACATCGCCGCGGCGGCGGGCGTGGGCAAGGGCACCCTCTTCCGCCGCTTCGGCGATCGGACCGGTCTGATCGCCGCCGTGATCGCCTCCCGGATGGAGCCCCTTCAGGAGTCCGTACGCGTGGCGCGGGGCGCGGCCGGGGCCTCACCGCGGCAACAGGTGCTCGACCTCCTCGACGCCGTACTGCAGTTCAAGATCGACAATCGGCACCTGATGGCGGCCGCGGAGGAGGCCGGGCTCGGCAGCCCCTATCGGGCCGCGCACTACGGCTGGTGGCACGACGTCCTGCGTACGGCGCTGGAGCGGGTGCCCGGCGTCCACGACCCGGACTTCACCGCGCACGCGCTGCTGGCGGCGATCCGCGCCGACCTGGTGGCGCACCTGACCGACGATCGGAAGATGACGCCCGACGCCGTCCGGGCGTCGTTCGCGGCCCACCTCGGCGACGTCCTCGGCTGCGCGTCAGCCAACGGCACGACCAGACCAGCGATCCGCTGATCGGAAAGAAACGCCCTAGTGGGGCGCGGCCTCGTACGAGTGGGGGCGGGGTGGGGCGGGGGCGTCGCCGAGGCTGTCGAGGAGCCCGTTGATGGCGATGAGGTAGCCGAGCTGGGCGCGGCTGTTGCTGCCGAGGCGCTCGGAGATCTTGCGGACGTGTTCGGCGACGCTGCGCCGGCTCATGCCGACCCGGCGGGCGACGCTCTCGTCGGTCTCGCCGGAGATGATCCCGTGCAGGATGGCGCGCTGGACGTCGGAGGTGATCGGTGCGCTGCGGCGCAGGGAGCCGTCGATGACGATGGCCCGGTCCCAGGCGTGCTCGAAGACCCGGACCAGGTAGCGGACGATCGCGGGCTGGCGGATCTCCAGGGCGGCGGTGCTCCGCTCGTCCTGGACGGGGATGAAGGCGACCTCGCGGTCCACCACCACCAGGCGGTCGAGGACCTCGGCGGTCGTCCGGACCTGGGCGCCCGCCTCGGTGATCCGCTCGATGTAGGACATGGTGGGCGAATCCGAGCGCACCGCGTGCTGGTAGAGGGTCCGCTGGACCATTCCGGCCCGGAGTCTGGGGATCTCGTGCTCGAGGGCGCGCTCCAGCAGCTCGTGCGGCCGGGCGCCGCCGGGCTGGGCGGTGAGCAGTTCGGTCCGGCAGGCGTCGACCGCCGCGCCGAGCACCTCGCTGATGGTCTCGGACCCCTGCAGCAGCGCGTATCCGGGCTTCTCGCGCCGTCTGGCGTCCGCGTAGACGGTCTCCAGGGCGGAGAAGGCGGCGCGGGTGGACCGGGCGGTCTCCTCCAGCGCGGCGATCCTGTGCTCCATCGGCCGGATGACGAAGGCGGAGGCCGTGGACGGCGGCAGCGCGTGGGCCAGCTCCGGGTTTTCCCGGCTTTCCGCCATGAGCCGTAGGGTGATCAGGCAGTCGGGCGTGTCCGTGCGGGGAACGGCGTGCTCTGCCACGGCAGTTCGGTAAAACTGCAGCGCGGCTTCGCACAATCCAGTGCCACCCGAGTAATCCGGGTTGTCCGTATTCGGGCAGGCTTGGCCCTGGTTCACAGAAGTGCAGCGCATGATTGTGCATCATAGGTGGGCTTCGTGAAGATGCTCGGGGGGGCCTCACAACAGTGCAGCGCGCATTTGTGCAGACGAATCCGCTGGCCACCGCGGGTCGGATCTCGACAGGATGGGTGCAACGGGGAAAACGACTCCCCGCTGACTCGAAAGTGCGGGGGCCGCTATGCCGAAGTCCACTGTTCGCCGTTTGGCCGCAGCGATCGCAGCGACCGTCTGCGCCCTGACCGTCATCGGCTTCGCCGCCGCCGGTCAGGAGCACGGCGGGCGTTCGGGCGCCGCGGTCGTGGTGGCCGATTCGCAGTGGGGCGGCGCGCCCGTCGCGTAACTCCACGAGGAGGCGCTGTGAGAATCGCGGTCGTGGGCAGCGGAGGCCTCGGCGGATACCTCGGCGGCCGCCTCGCAGCGGCCGGGCAGGACGTGCATTTCGTCGCGCGCGGTGCGCACCTGGAGGCACTTCGCCGCCACGGGCTCACCGTGCAGAGCCCGACCGAGGGTTTCTCCGTGGGGTCGGTGCGGGCTACCGCCGACACCCGGGAGATCGGCCGGGTCGACTATGTTCTCCTCGGCGTCAGAACGTGGCAAGTAGCGTCCGCATCAGCCGGGTTGGGGCCGTTGATCGGCCCCGACACGGCGGTGCTGACCTTACAGAACGGCGTCCGGACGCCCGAGGAGGTCGCGCAGGTCGTCGGCCGTGACGCGGTCCTGCCCGGCGTCGCGAAGGTCATCACGTACCTCGACAGTCCCGGCCGGATCCACCACGTCGGTTCGGCCGGGTCGTTGACCTTCGGCGAATGGGACAACCGCGTCACCCGGCGGGTGGAGCGGCTCCGGGACGCGCTGGGCGAGGCCGGGGTGGCCCCGGTGATCGCCGAGGACATCTGGGCGGACCTCTGGGCGAAGTTCCTCTTCGTCGTGCCGTTGGGGGGCCTCGGCGCGGTGACCGACGCACCGGTCGGCGCGCTGCGCTCGCGGCCGGGCACCCGGCGGCTGCTCGGCGACGCCATGACCGAGATCCACCAGGTCGCCGAGGCGATGGGCGTCCGCCTGCCGGCGGACATCGTCGGCACCACCATGGCGTTCCTGGACCGGCAGCCCCCGGCCGGCATCTCCTCGCTGCACCGCGACATCCGATCGGGCAAGCCGTCCGAGCTCGAAGCCTGGACCGGAGCAGCGGTCTGCCTCGGCGCCAGGACGGCGACGGCGACCCCGGTCAACAGCTTCCTGTACGAGGTGCTGAGTCTGCGCGCGGCCCAGGCCGCGCTGACCACCGACTGGCCGTAACCCGAGGTTCATCGTGCCGAATCTGAAATTTGTCAACGCCGAAGAGAGTGTGGATTTCGAGGGCCACGTCGACCTGAAGGAGATGGGAGATTACATCACCTTCGGTTGCCGGTCCGGAAAGTGCGGGATCTGCGCCGTTCGCGTGGTGAGCGGCGGCGACAACCTGTCGCCCCGAACTCCCAATGAAGAGCGCCTCTTCGAGCTCATCGAAATGGACGACCCGGCGGTGCGGCTCGCCTGCCAGAGCCGGGCCCACGGCGACGCCGTCCTCTTCGAAATCAACTAGCAGTCAATAACCCCCTGGAGGGATTCCATCATGGAGAACAAGAACCGCCTGACCGACTCCGCGCTGCTGCGTCGCAAGCCCTTCCTGTCCACCGAGGACAGCAAGCGGGCGAAGCAGGAGATCGACACCTTCCTGGACGGGAAGATCGAGGAGTGGAACGCCACCGTTCCCTACGCGCGCCACCTGGAAGGCAGCGACGTCAACCTCGGCTACTACAAGCAGACGCTGGTCGAGCACGCCTGGCGCATCCGGCTGATGCGCACCGCGCAGGCCAACGCGCTGCACAAGATCACCCGCATCAACGCCGAGGCGGCCCAGCTCTACGCCGCCTACCAGGACGAGGAGATGCTGCACGACACCCTGTTCGTGAAGGACGCCGAGAAGGTCGGCATCTCCGCGGAGGAGATCTTCGCCACCGAGCCGAACTTCAACACCCGGCTGCTGGCCGGCTACCTCTACTTCGTCGCGGAGCACGAGAAGCCGCTCGGCGTGATCTGCTACAGCTACCTGGTCGAGTACACCACCCAGAAGATCACCCCGAAGCAGATCAAGGCGATGTCCGAGTCCCTCGGCAAGGACATGATCGTCGGTCAGGCCTCCCACCTGAACACCGACCTGGTCGAGGACCACACCCAGGACATGTGGGACATCCTCAGCCTCTTCATCGAGAGCGAGCAGGACATCGTCGACATCAAGCGCTACCTGGCCGAGATCCAGGAGCTGCTGAAGATGTTCTTCGTCGACCTGTACGAGCGCTTCGGCGACGAGTCGGCCCAGGCCGCCTGAACCCCGCCGTCCCGGACCACTCGGTAACCCTGCCCGGCCGCCCGCTGCACCGCGGGCGGCCGGGCGGTCGAGAAGAGGATTCGTTCACGTGGCTGAGAAAACTGGATTCCTGATCCTCTCGCACCAGTTGATGTCGATGGTGCCGCCGCTGGCCGCCGCGCTCAAGCGCCGCGGGATCAGGACGTACGTGCTGTCATCGAGCCCGACCCGCGAGGTGGAGGCGGCCTGGCAGGACGAGGTCGAGCTGGTGCGGATCACCGACGACCCCGCCCTGCGCAGCTCGGACATCGACCGGTTCCTGGCGGAGCTCTCGGCGGACGGCGTGCGGCTGCTCGGCTGCCTGACCGTCTGGGACGCCTACCGGGTGCTGATGGCGTACGCGAACCGCCGGCTCGGCACCCCCGACCTGTCGGAGGAGACCGTCCGGGGACTGCGCGACAAGCTGGCGATGCGCACCTTCCTGCGCGTCCAGGAGCTGTCGCAGGTGGCCGCCTGGCCCCTCACCGAGGCGCGCTTCGACGCGTTGGAGGACAGGTCGCGCTACTTCATCAAGCCGCGCGAGGGGCTCGCCTCGATGGGCGCCTTCCGCGCCGACCGGCTCACCGACATCGGTGAACTCGACACCCTCTGGCAGCAGGCCTGCGCGGACCGCGCCTACGCCGGCGTCTTCGAGGGTGAACCGTCGTTCATCGTCGAGGAGTTCATCGACGGTGTCGAGTGCAGCTTCGAGACCAGCGTCAGCGACGGCGTGATGACCGTGCACGCCGTGCACGAGAAGGTCGACATGCGCCAGTCCGGCCGCACGACGCTGGAGAACGCCTGCGTCTGCCCGCCCCGGTCCCTCGACCAGGCCGAGGTGCGGCTGGGCGTCGAGCACGTCGAGCGCTGCCTGCTGGCCCTGGGCGTGGACACCGGCGTCTACCACGTGGAGGCCAGGTTCCAGCGCGGCCGCGGCTGGGAGATCGTCGAGGTCAACCCGCGGATCGGCGGCGCGTACATCGTGGCCAGCACGCTGCGGCACTGCGGCGTCGACGTCCTGGAGCTCTGGATCGACCAGCTGCTCGGGCGGACCGTCGAGCCGGTGGCGAGCGAGGAACGCCGCACCTTCTTCCGGGTCTTCTTCGGTGAGCCGGGCCGGCGGGTCGCGCGGGTGGCACGGGGATCCGTACCCGTCGACCTGGTGGAGGACAGGCTGTTCGTCCAGGAGGGCGAGCAACTGCCGGAGGTGGACCGGGAGATCTTCGTCGGCCAAGCCCTGTGGGACGTCACCTCGCTGAGCCCGGACGCCCTCGACGAGTTCCTCCGCGAGAGCGAGTCGCACCTCAGAATCGAGTACAGCGCGTGAACATCGTCATCCTGCACCGGATCCCCTTCCGGAAGATCCGCTACGACCTGGCGATCGACCACCGGCAGCACACCGTTCGCTACCTCAGCGCCCCCGACGGCTTCGACGACCTGCCCGCCGACGCGCAACGCCGCCTGCTCGGCGTCCCCACGCACGACATCCAGGCCATGATCGAGCGCCACGGCGACTGGCTCGCCGACGCCGACCGGCTGATCGCCCGCTCCGAGTACGACCTGCTGCCGGCCGCCCTGCTGCGGGAGAAGTTCGCCATCCCGGGCGACCAGCCGGACGCCGTGCTCCCGGTCCGCGACAAGTGGCTGATGCGCACCCTCGCCGAGGAGGCCGGAGTCCCGCAGCCCGCGTTCCGCAGCGTCGAGGCGTTCCGCCGCAACCCGCCGCGCGAAGGCAGGTTCCTGATCAAGCCCCGGCTGGAGGCGTCCAGCACCGGCATCGAACTGGGCGGCGCCGACCGGATCCTCGACCGGCTCGACGCCTGCCCGGATCCCGAGGAGGTCTTCGTCGAGGAGTTCGTCCCCGGCGAGATCTGGCACCTCGACGGCTGCCTGCGCGACGGGGAGATCGCGGCCCTGGTCAGCAGCGTCTACGTGGGCGACTGCCTCGCCTACGCGCACGGCAGCCCGCTCGGCTCCGCCCAGACGCCCGACGAGCCGGAAGCCGTCGAGCTGCTGCGCCGCACCCTGGCCGTTCTCGGGCAGCGCAACGGCTGCTTCCACTTCGAGGCCATCCGCGAGCCGGACGGCCGGTTCCTCTTCCTGGAGACCGCCAGCCGGATCGGCGGGGCCGGGGTCGCGGAGACCTTCGAACTGCGCACCGGCATCGACCTCTACCAGGCCGACCTGCGCTACCAACTCTGGGGCGACACCGGGCAGATCGAGCCGCGCCCGGCGCAGGACCACTACGGCTGGTTCGTCTTCCCCGGCCACCACCGGACCGAGCAGGCGGCCATCGAATTCGACCCGGACCGGTACGGGAAGCGGCTGCACTCCTTCGTCCGCAACACCCGCCCCGCCGCGCACGCGGGCCGGATCAGTTACGCCACCGCGGCGACGCCGCTGTCCGGATTCGTGCAGGGCAGTGCGGCCGAGGTGCGACACACCCTCGGCGAGATCCTCACCCAGCAGGCAGTCATGGAGCAGCGATGAGCAACCCGTGCTTCGTGGTGACGGGATACAACAACACCCGGATCTACGACGTCGCCAAACTGCGCGACCTCTGCCACGGCACCTACCGGGCGAAGATCGTGCTGATCACGGAGCAGGCGAAGCCGCAGGACCACGCCGCCGCCGACGTGGTCCTGGTCGCCCCGCTCGGCGCGGTCGAGTCGGCCGACGCCGCCCGGCCGATCGCCGAGGAACTGCGCCGGCTCGGCCTGCGGCCGATCGGCATCCTGCCCTTCTCGGACCGCGGCGTCCCGCTCGGCGCGTGGCTGGCCCGGCACTTCGCGCTGCCCGGCGCCGAACCGCAGGAGGCCGCGGCCGGCCTGGACAAGCGGCACTACCGCGGGCTCGAGGCCGCCACCACGACGCACCCGGACGGGTTCCAGCCGCTGCTGAGCCTGCCGGCCCACTCCCTCGGCGAGTTCGAGGCAGCGGTCGCCCGGCTCGGCGGCACGGCGTTCGTCAAGCCGGCGAACGAGGGCAACAGCCGTGGCTGCCAGGTGGTTTCGGACCTCACCCGGTGCCCGGAGATCTGGGCGGCGCTGGCGCCGTACCACGACTCCGGCGTGCTGGTCGAGACGCTGGTGCGCGACGCCCAGGAGTACAGCTGGGACTTCGTCGGCGGCACCCGGTGGCTCACCGAGAAGCACACCACCCAGGACCGCTTCCGCGCGGAGATCCAGCAGATCGTGCCGGCCCCGCTGGAGCCGGACCAGGCCGCCGCCCTGGACCGGGCCGGCGAGCACGTCCGGCAGCTGGTCTCGCCGGGCAACGGCGCGTTCCACAACGAGCTGTTCCTGCGCGAGGAGGGCGTCTCGGCGGTGGAGACCAACATGCGCCCGGCCGGCATGCACATCTGGGACCTCGCCAGGCTGTCCTTCGAGGACTTCGACCCCTGGCGGGAATGGCTGCACTGGGCGGTGACCGGCGAGTTCCGGCCCGGCCGTCCGGAGCCGCGCGCGTTCAGCGGGATCCGCATGCTGCGGGCTCCCGGCGACGGCGTCCTGGCCTCGCTGCCCGACGTCCTCAAGCTCGCCGACTCGCTCGACATCCCGCTCCACCGGTCGGCGTTCGCCGCGTCGCCCTCGGACCGGGTGAGCGCCGGCATCACCGACAACGCGGGCTTCGTCGGCCACATCGTCCTGGTCGCGGACCACGCCAAGACCCTGGTGGACCGGCTCGACGGGCTCGCCGCCGCGATCGAGGCGCGGATCACGCTCCAGGAGCGGTGACCGTCGCTCCAGGAGCGGTGACCGACCTCCGAAGGCGGTGACCGACCATCATCCGGTGACGCACCGTCAGGGCGCACCGCAACCGTCCCGAGGAGGCGGAATGTACACCTGGCGCATCGGGGTCTTCCTGGGCTCGCGCGTCTTCTCCACGCTGGGCGACCAGTTGCTGCAGTTCGCGGTGCCGCTCATCGTCTACGACGCCACCGGCAGTGTGACGATGTCCGGACTGGCCTTCCTGATCGAATGGCTGCCCCGGCTGACCTCGCTCCCCCTCGCCGGACTGCTGGCCGACCGGGTCGGCGGCCGCCGGCTCTACACCACCGCCGACATCCTGCGGGCCACGGCCTGCCTGCTCACCGTGCTGGCTCTGGGCCAGTGGCCCGGGGAGACCTTCAAGCTCACCGCCGCACTGATGGCGCTGTGCGCCTTCTGCTACGCCCAGGCGTTCATCGCCCTGGAGTCGACCGTGCCGCAGCTGGTGCCGAAGGAGGACCTGGCCAAGGCCCAGAGCCTGCTCCAGATGATCAACAGCGGTTCCGGCGTGCTCGGGCCGGCGGCGGGCGGGGCCCTGCTCATCTGGATCCGTCCGGCCGACCTGCTCTGGGCGGCCGCGGCGGTCTTCGCCGTCAGCGCCTGCGGGGTCCTCGCACTGCGCGGGCTCGGTGCGCATGCCGCGGGCACGAGCTCGGCCACGGCTGCCGCCGAGCGGCGCAGTGTGCTGCACGACCTGCGGGTCGGCGTGCGCAGCCTGCGGGCCGAGCCGGTCCTGCTCTCCCTGGTCGGGCTGACGATGACGGTCAACCTGATGGTCGGCATCGCCACGGCGACCGGCGCGGCCCTGACCGTCGGGCACTTCGGGCAGAGCGACAGCGTCTTCGCCTCACTCCAGATGACGGTCGGATCGCTCTCGCTGGCCACCTTCTTCCTGATGCCGTGGCTGCTGCGCAGGGTCTCGGTCTACCGGATCGGCATCGTGTCGTTCGTGGGGATCGCCGTCGGCGGCACGCTGATCACCGTGGCCCCGCTCTTCCCGCTCTACGTGCTCGGCTACGGCCTGTGCATCGGGCTGTGCGGGCTCTTCAACGTCTTCATCCGGATCGAACGCCTGCACTGGATCAAGGAAGCCGAACGCGGCCGGGTGATCAGCCTGATCGTGCTGCTCAACCAGAGCACCATGCCGCTCTCCGGGCTGCTGGTCGCGGTGGTCGGGGGGTGGCTGCCGGTGCAGACGCTCTTCCTCGCGGTCGCGGCACTGGCCGTCGTCGCGTACCTGCTGCTGTTCCGTCCCCTGCAGGGGCAGGCCGTCACCGCCCGCCCGGCCGAAGCCGCCGCCGCGGCCTGAAGTCCTCCCGACCCGAACCAGCAACCGAGGAAGACCGATGAGTAGCCAGGATTTCCACCCGCTCACCGTCCAGGACATCAGCCGGCCGGTCGAGGACGCGGTCACCGTCACCTTCGCCGTCCCCGACGCCGTCCGGGACGAATTCCGGTACCAGCCGGGCCAGTACGTCATGGTCCGACGCATCGACGCGGACGGCGAGGAGACCTGCCGCTCCTACTCGATCTGCCAGGCCCCGCCGGCCGACGACGGCGCCCCGGCCTCGCTGCGGATCGCGGTCAAGCTGCTCGGCCCCGGCGGCTTCGCCGAGTTCGCCCACGCCCGGCTGCGCCCGGGCGATACCGTCGACGTCCTGCCGCCGACCGGCCGGTTCCGCCTGCGCCCCGGCCGCCGTCACCTCGCGGTCGCCGCAGGCTCCGGCATCACCCCGGTGCTCGCGATGGCCGAGGCGGCGCTGCGGCGCGGCGACGAGTTCGCGCTGATCCTCGGCAACCGCACGTCGGCGAGCGTGCTGTTCGCCGACGAGCTGGCCGAGCTCCGGCACCGCTTCGCCGAGCGGTTCACGGTGCTGCACGTCCTCTCCCGCGAGCAGGGGCCCGACCCGCTGCGCACCGGACGGATCGACCCCGAGCGGCTGCCGGAACTCATCGCGGCGGCCGGCTGCGCCACCACCGACCCGGAGCTGCAGTACTACCTGTGCGGACCGGCGGGCCTGGTCGCCACGGTCGGTTCGTTCCTCGCGGACGCCGGGATCGAACGGCGCCGCATCCACTGCGAACGCTTCGTGGTGGCGGCCCTCGCGGGGCTGTGACGCGCTGACCCCGGCCCGCACCGCCCCCGGTGCGGGCCGGGGTCATTCCGGCGTGAGGGCGAGGACGGCGAGGTCGTCGGCGAGCAGGCCGGCGTACCGGTGGACGTCCTCGGCCAGGAAGGAGACCAGCCGGTCGGGCACGGTGGTACCGAGGGCGGCGAGGCGCGGGGCCAGCGGGTAGAAGGCGCCCGCGGCGTCGCGGGCCTCGCTGACGCCGTCGGTGTAGAGCAGCACGGTGTGGCCGGGAGGCAGGGCGACGATGGTCGGCTTGCCGCGCTCCTCGGCGGGTCCGAGGTGGCCCAGGCCCAGGGGGAGCTCGTCCGCGCAGGGCACCGGGGATATCGTGCCGCCGGTCAGCAGCAGCGGGGTGGTGTGGCCGCGGTTGACGATCTCCACGCAGTCGGAGCCCGGCCGGTACTGCAGCAGGACGGCCGTGGCGAACAGCTCGTCGTCGCCGCGGTCGGCGGCGTCGCGCAGCACCGCGCGGTCCAGCTGGTCGGCGAGCTCGACCAGCCCCGGGGTGTCGTACGCGGCCGCCCGGAACGCGCCGAGGACGTCGGCGACCGTACGGACCGCGCCGAGGCCCTTGCCTCGGACGTCACCGAGCAGCACCCGCACGCCGAAACGGGTGTCGCACACCTCGTACAGGTCCCCGCCGACCAGCACCTCGGCCTGGGCCGAGCGGTAGAGGCCGGCCACCCGCAGTCCGCCGGCCCGCTCGGGCACCGGCCGCAGCACGATGCGCTGCAGGGTCTCGGCGACCGTACGGGCCTGCAGCAGATTGCGGTTCTGCCGGGTGCGCTGCCACGACAGGACGGTGCCCATCACGCCGGAGAGCAGGGTGGCGATGTAGACCCAGACGTGGTGCTGCTCGTTGATGTGGCCCGCGCGCAGGGCCAGGACCAGTTGGAGCGCCAGGGAGCCGCCGGTGGCGGCGGCGGTCAGCACCGGGCCGTAGCTGAACGCGGCCACCACGGGCAGCGCGGTCAGCAGGAAGCCGGCGGCGACCGCGTCCGGGACGACGGCCTCGGCGGTCAGGTCCAGCACCAGCAGGACGACCGGGAGCCACGGGACCCAGCGCGGCACCCGGGACTCCGGCGCGGCGGGGCGCGACGGGCGGGGCGCTGTGGGCACGGCGGGACCTCCTGGCTGGCGGCCGTTCCGGGAGGATAAGTCCGGAATGGTCGGTTTCGTCCCTCCATGCTCTCCCACGGACGGCCCAGCCACGAACGGCCGAACGTCCCGTCCTGCGGAGCCGGGCCCGACGTCGCTCCCGAGCGTCGGCGCACGGTCACCCGGACCGGTGCCGGCGGCTCGGTAGGCTGGCCGGTATGGAGATCTGGATCAACCCGCGCTGCGGCAAGTGCCGGGCGGCGCTCGGCGAGCTGAACGACGCCGGGGTCGAGTACACCGTGCGGCGCTACCTGGAGGAGCCGCCGACCGCGGCCGAGCTGGAGCAGGTGCTGGGGCGCCTGGGCCTGGAGCCGTGGGACATCACCCGCACCGACGAGCAGGCCGCGAAGGACCTGGGGATGAAGGACTGGCCCCGGGAGCCGGGCGAGCGGACCCGCTGGATCGCGGCGATGGCCGAGCACCCGATCCTGATCCAGCGCCCGATCATCACCGCGGACGACGGGCACGCCGTCGTGGCCCGCACCCCCGAGGCCCTCAGGTCCGTGCTGCCGTAGGGCCCGGACCGAGCCCGGGACCCGGCCGGTCAGTGGAGCTGGATCCGCTCCACCGGCCGGCCCGGGTGCCAGTTGTGGACCAGCAGGTGCTCACCCTCGACGGCGGTGTGCACCACCTGCTCGAGCTCCAGCCGGAAGGCGTGGAACGGGGTGGGCGGCGGCTCGGGCAGATCGGCGGCGAACGCGGCGAGTTCGGCCTCGTCGGTGATCTCGACGGCCCGGCCGGAGACCTTGGAGTCCCCGCCGGCCATGGTCTCGTCCCCCGGGTGCGCGTGCAGGGCGAAGCGGGCGTCGCGCTGGAGGTCGCGCGCCTTGACCGCGCCGTACATCGACCCGAGCCACAGGTCGTCGCCGACGAACTCGACCTCCGTCCCGCTCACCCGGGGCGAACCGTCCTTGCGCAGCGTTGCCAGGACGTGGTGTTTGTTGGCCTCGAACCGGGCCCGCACCAGGGGCGCCAGATCGGGAGCCTCCTGCTCGAAATCCTGCCAGGTAGCCATGGCGCCAGTCTGGCACCCGGTGCTGACGACCACCGTTCGTCGCAGCGGGGCCGCGCAGCACCGGCCGGGCCGTCGTCACACACAGTTGCCACACGTCGTTGTCACACGTCGTTGTCGCAGGCCGGTGCCACACTGGCGGGGTGACCACCACGACCACGTACATCGCCTTCCTGCGGGCCATCAACGTCGGCGGCCGGACGGTGAAGATGGAGCGGCTGCGGGCGCTCTTCGCCGAGCTGGGTCTGGAGAACGTCCGCTCGTACATCCAGAGCGGCAACGTCTTCTTCACCACCGGCGGGTCCGACGGCGGGTCCGCCACCGCGTCCGGCCGTGCCGCGCTGACCCGGCGGATCGAGGAGCACCTGGAGCGGTCGCTCGGCTACCCGGTGCCGGTGATGCTGCGGACGGTGGACGAGGTCGCCGAACTGCTCGCCGCCGAGCCGTTCCGGGGCGTCGAGGTGACACCGGACGTCCGGCTGGTCATCGCCTTCCTCTCCGAGCCGCTGCCCGCCGAGCTCGCCGCACCGCACCGCACGCCCAAGGGCGACGTCGAGGTTCTCGGCGCCGACCCGGGGGCCGCGTACCTCGTGATCCACCTGCGGGACGGCAAGTGGGTCACCAAGGACATGTTCGGCAAGGCCTACGGGGGTTCGGTCACCTCCCGGTTCCTGCACACCACCGAGAAGATCCTGGCCGCCGCCCGCAAGGCCTGACGGCCCGTACGGCCTGCGGGAACGGCGCGGAACCGCGCGGCCGGACAGGGCGTCTGGACTGCCGTGACGTACGAACCACGCGCCCGCGCACGGCGTGATCTGGACAGCCCGAGCCGGCCGAGCCGACAATTCGGCCATGACGCCTCCTGAGCTCCCCACCGGCCGGGTCCGGCCCTCCGACGCCGAACGGGACCAGGCGCTCGGGGTACTGAAGGACGGCGCGGGCAGCGGACGGCTCTCGCACGAGACCTTCCTCGGCCGGATGGACATCGTCCTGCAGGCCACCAGCCGCGGCGAGTTGGACGCGGCGGTGGCCGGGCTGCCGACCGGCGGGCCGGTCGAGCGCTTCGTGCTGCGCACGGTCGGCCGGGTCTCCTCCTTCGGCGACCGGCTGAACCGGGCCTGGCGCACCGAGCGGCTGCCCGGGCTGAGCCTGCCGCAGACCGGGGCCGGGCTGCTGACGATCGGCCGGCTCCCCGGCTCGGGACTGCGGCTGCACGACGCCTCGGTCTCCCGGAACCACGCCGAACTCCGGCACGAGGACGGCGGCTGGGTGCTGTACGACCTCGGCTCGACCAACGGCACGCACGTCAACGGGCGCCGGATCGCGGGCGGCGTCCGGGTCCGGCCGGGCGACCAGGTGCGGTTCGGCAACCTGGAGTTCCGGCTCGCCGCTTCCTGACCGCCGGCCGTTGGCCGGTGGCCGGTGGCCGGTGGCCGGTGGCCGGTGGCCGGTGGCCGCCCGTACGGTCTCAGTGCGGGAACTGCCGGGGCGGCCGCTGTCGGGGCAGCTCGTCCTGGAACTCCGCGATGACGGTGGCGATCTGGCGGGTCACCACGGTGCGCTCCAGCCGGTCCAGGTAGCGGTGCTCGGCGGCCAGCGCCTCCACCGTGACGCCGAAGTACATCGCCATCAGCGGATTGACGAACAGGTCGCTGCCCTTGGTCCGCTCGGTGAACCGGACGTCGCCGAACTCGCCGCGCAGGGCCGCCGCCACCGAGCCGTTGACGATGCTGGGGTGCTCGGGGAAGGCGGCCCGGGCGTGCTCGACGGCGTCCAGGTAGAGCGCCCCCTCCCGGCTGTCGCGCGGGATGGAGAAGGCGCCGAGGTAGCCGCCGGCCCGGTCCAGCGCGGCGAGGTTCTCCAGCACCAGCGTGTGGTTGACGCCGTGGAAGGCGTCGATGCCGAAGCCCAGGCAGGCGACCAGCCGCTCGGGCACCTCGGTGAGGCCGGCCACCGCCGCCAGGCTGGCCATGTCCTCCTCGGGGGTGCCGAGTCCGACCTCGTCGCCGCGCATCAGGATGTCGGTGCCGCCGTCCACCAGCAGGACGGCGTCGATGCCCAGCCGGGTGACGAGCGCCCGGTAGCCGTCGCGCAGCGGCTGCACGCCCGCCGACGGGAAGGCCCAGACGGTGTCGGGCATCCTGTGCAGGTGCAGCCAGCGGGCCAGCGTGCGCTCCGGGAAGTAGCCCTCGGGGGCGGGGGTGTCCGGCCGGATCATGGCCACGTCGGGCTCCGCCCAGACGTCGAGCGGCAGGCCGTAGAGGTGGGTGAAGGAGAGGTTGGCGAGGTGGACCTCCTTGCCCGCGGCGCGCAGGGCGAGGGCGATCGGCAGCCCGGCGTACACGTCGAATCCGCCGCCGGCTCCGGCGATCAGGATGCGTTCGGCGGCCAGCAGCCGGGTGATCAGCGGGGGTTGCAGCAGAGAGGTCACCGGCGGGACGGTAGCACCGGGGGCCCCAGGCGGCCCGGGCGGCCCAGGGGAACCGGGGAAAGCCGAAGGGAGGGGGGAAAGCCGAAGGGAGGGGGAAGGTCGGAAGAACCGAGGAGAGTGGAGGGGGGCGGGGTGAGCGCCGGGGAAGGGTCAGTCGCGCTCGAAGTGCACCTCGGCGAAGTGGTCGCCCTTGTCCACCTTGCGGATGGTGACCCGGACGTTGCCGACGGCGGTCTCGGAGTCCTTGTCGACGGTCTTCCTGGTGTCGCCGATCGTCACCTCGGCCGAGCTGTCGGTGATGTGGCCGATCGTCATCTTCATCGGGTTGTCGCCGCCGAAGACCTTGACGGTCTTGGAGGCGTCGGCGCCGTCGGTCTTGATGCCGACGGTGCACTTGTGGTCGTCCAGGCAGAGCGCCACTCCGCCCTCACAGGCGGCCAGTCCGGCGCCGAGTGTCAGGACGGCACCCGTGGCGAGGATCGCCGAGCCGATGCGGAAGCGGGTCCGGAGGCTGGTGCGGTGGGCCTTGGGAGTGCTGCTCGCTGTGGTCATGTCTCGACGGTAGTGGCCCGGACACAGCCAGCCATCGGCCGTCGGCGGGAGGCCTGCCCTGGTGCGGCCCGGATCGGCCGGGTGGCCGAACCCTGAGAGTGCTGGGTCGAATCCCCTAGGGGGAGCCGGGAGTTGACCGATGGACCGATGGCCGACACTCCTCAGCATATGCCGCAGGCTCATGCCACGCGCGTAGATCAACGGCCCGCGAAAACGCCCGACGGTCAGTCGACCATGATCCCCAGGTCGCCCTCCGACTCGCCGACCGGCCCCCACAGCGGCGCGGTGCAGCGCTGGTAGGTCGCCTGCCAGTGCGGCCAGTTGCGGGCCACGTCGTCGTCGCACTCGGCCAGCAGCCGCTCCACCGCGGCCGGCTCGACGCCGTCCAGCAGCCAGGCCAGCGCGTCCGCCGCTCCCGGTCCGTCCGCCGCACGCAGCAGGTCCAGCAGCTCCCCGAGGCCGCCGAGCCGGGAGCCGTCGGCGACCACCCGGTCCATCCGGGGCAGCAACTGGCGCTCCTCGATCCGCAGATGGGTCTCCAGGCGGGCCGCCAGGTCCTCCATCGCGTACGCCACCGGCCAGGCGCTGCCGGTGTCCCGGCTGGCGATCCGGACCAGCGTGGTGACCCGGGTGAACGAGTGGTCCAGGTTGTGGTGGTCGGCCTCCAGCCAGTTGAGCAGGAGCCGCAGCTCCGGCGCGAAGCGGCGCACGATCGGCCAGATCCTGGTGTCCTGCTGCTCGTGGTGGCAGGTCAGCATCGCGGTCATGAAGGTCCAGTGCCGCAGCAGCGCCTCGCCCTTGTCCTCCTCGTCGGGCTGGAGCAGCCGCAGCGCGTTGGGCAGCCGGGCGAGGTCCCGGCGCAGTGCGGCGTGCACCAGCCGCAGCCCGGCGAACCGCACGGTGGTCAGGTCGTCGTCCGCGGTCCGCCCGTGCGCGTCCGCGCCCAGGGGGTCGGCGCCGGACTGCCCCTGCGCGGGCACGGCGGGGGCGGGCTGGGGCAGCAGGTGGATGGGCATGGCACTCTCTTCACGGCTTGGGGCAGGACGGGTGGTGGCGGCCGGTGAGGACCACCCCAGCCAAGGTGCCCGCAGTCGATCAGAAGCGAATCAATGTCCGATTGACGCGCAGGTCAGGGCGTTTATGGGAGCGGACGCAACGCTTCGCGGCGCCTGCCCCGTGTACCCGGGTGAGGGTGCGCACCACACGCGCCGGGGAGTCCAGGGGAACAGCGAGGCCGCATGTCACCGGAGCAGGAGCAGTCGTTCGACGAGTTCGTCGCGGGTCGGTACGCCGCGCTGCGCCGCACCGGCTACCTGCTCTGCGGCGACTGGCACCTCGCCGAGGACCTTGCGCAGACCACGCTGGTGAAGCTGTACTCGCGCTGGACCCGGCTGCGCGACCCGGATGCGGCGGCCGGCTACGCCCGGACCACACTGGTCCGCACCTACATCGACGCCCGGCGCCTGCGCCGCTCGCACGAGGTGCCCGCACCGGACCTGCCGGAGCCACCGGCAACCGGTCCCCGGGCCGCGGCCCCGGCGGACCCGGAGCGCCGGCTGGCCCTGCTGGCGGCGCTCGCGCAGGTCACCCCGGCCTACCGGGCGGCGCTGGTCCTGCGGTTCTGGGAGGACCAGTCGGTCGAGGCGACGGCGGCGGCCCTGCGGCAGAGCACCGGCACGGTGAAGTCCAACACCAGCCGGGGGCTGGCCCAGCTACGGGTGATCCTCGGCGACTCGCTGCGGGAGATCGCGGCGAGCTGAGCCGGTCCGGACCGGCGGGCCGAGCCGGGCGAGCCCCGGCCGGACGCGCGGGCCGGGGCGCCGAAAACCGGACACAGGGGCGGAACGGGCCGCCCGGGACGAGCGAGAGACGAGAGGAAAGCGGTCTTGAACGGGGACGATCCGGCGTTCGACGCCGACGACATGGGCGCACTGTTCCGCACGGTCCTGGACCAGCCGGAGCCGGCCACTCCCCCGGCACTGCTGCCGGAGGTCCGCCGATCGGGCGCACGGCTGCGCCGCCGGCGCCATCTGCTGGCGACGGTCGCGACCGCGGCCGCCGTGGGTCTGCTGGCCACGGCGGGCTGGGCGGTGCGCGGGCGGACCCCGGTGGAAGGGTCCGGCCGGGAGTTCCTCCCGGCGGCGAGCGCGCCCGGCCTGACGTCCGCCATGCCGAGCCCGTCCGTCCCGCCGTCCCCGGCGGTCACCGGGACGGGCGGCACCGCGACGGGCGGCACGGCACCAGGCAGCACGACCCCGGGCAGGCCGACCACCGGCGGCCCGGCCGCGGACGGCAGCCTGAGCCTGCTCGCCCTGCTGCGCGCCCACCCGCCCGAGGACATCGTGCAGGTCTTCCGGGGCGCCACGGCGAACGACTTCCTGCTGACCAGGACCGACGGCGGCACGGTCACCGTGAGCCGACGCCTGGACGGTCCCGCCGGCCCGTCCGGCGGCACCGACTCGCCGTGCGGGCCGCGCTCGAACGCCTGGGGCCCGATGAATCCGGAGGGCGAGGACTGCGTGGGCATGAAGCTGCCGGACGGCTCGACGGTCTGGGCGCTGCACCCGCTGTCGGCCGCCCACCGCGGCCGGGAGGCCCAGCTCCGTATCGTCACCCCGGACGACCTGGCGTACGTCCTGCTGTTCGTCCGGGCCGGCGCCCGACCGCAGCCGGGCGACCCGACCGTGCCGCTGCCGCAGCTGCTGGTGCTGTCCGGGCAGCCGGGGTTCGTGGCGGCGGTCCGGGACGGCTGGGGGGACCCGATCTTCGGACCGACCACACCTCCCGGACCGCCCAAGACCCCAGGACCGTCCACGACCCCCGGACCGCCCAAGGCCCCCGGACCGCCCAAGACCTCCACCCCGTCCCCGTCCTCGACCCTGTCCCCGACTCACTGACCGCCCGCGGCCGCCGAGGCGCGGGGCACCGGGCACGGCAGCCGCGGTGCGCGACGGACCGGCCTCAGTCGGCCGCCGGCCCGGCCAGGTTCTTGGTCAGCCACTCCAGGGTGTCCGGGATCATCTTCTTGAAGTCCGAGGTCAGGTGCTTGCCGCCGGGCTGCTCGAAGTACGTGATGCCCACCGGCGGGGCGGCCTTGGCCACCCAGGACTTGACCACCTTGGTCTCGTACGGGTTGGCCCCGCCCGCGGTGACCAGCATCTTCACGTCGGCCTTGCCCTCGGTGACCAGCACGTCGGGGTTGTTGGCCGCGCGCTCGGCGTCGTGGCCCTTCCACAGCAGCGAGTCCGGGATGAAGTAGCCGTCGATCGGCACCGCGGCCTTGTAGACGTCGGGGTACTGCAGGGCGAGCTTGGCGCTGCAGAAGCCGCCGGTGGAGGCGCCCATCACGCCCCAGCCGTCGCGGCCGCGCACGGTGCGGAAGTTGGCGCGGACGAAGTCCGGGATGTCCTGGGCCATCCAGGTGGCCATCTTGGGCTGGCCCGGGATGTCGGAGCAGTCCAGCGCGTTCTTCTCGTCGCCGTTGAAGTTCTGCACCGGCATGACCATGATGAACGGGTGGGACTTGCCCTCCTTGACCAGCCGCTCGTTCTCCTCCTGGATCGGCAACTGGTTGTCGGTCCAGGTGTTGTAGCCGTTGCTCTGGCCGCCCGCGAAGAGGGTGAGCACCGGGAAGCCGGTCTTGGCGAACTTGGGGTCGTTGTACTCGGGCGGCAGCCAGACCCAGACCTTGCCGGCGACACCGGACTTCGCGCCGGTCACGGTGGTCAGGAAGATCGGGCCGGCGGCGGTGTCCCGGACCTTGCTGAGGTTGGCGTTCGGGCCGGTCGGCATCAGCACCTTGCCGGTGCCGGCCGAGATCGCCGTGCCCGAGCCGGCGCCGGTCGGGGTTCCCTCGGCGCTGCCGGTCGAGGCGGGCCCGGCGTCCGGCTTGGCGCTGTCGCCCTTCCCACCACCGGAACTCCCGCAAGCCGCGAGCGAGGCGGCCAGGGCGAGCAGGGCGGCGCCGGACAGGACGGCACGGGAACGGGACGACTGCCTAAGCACGGTGAGGACTCTCCGACCGATGTCGCGCCCGGTCCGTCGACCGGGCGGCGGCCCCCCGGTGGGGCCGGACAGACCCGGGGACACGACGCTGGTACGGCCCCCGGAGTGATGGCGTGCCGTCCCTCGCGGGGGCGCGCCTTCCTGCGATCTTATGACGTGGTCCGGGATGGGCCGGTTGCGCGTCGGCCACCGGAAATCCAATGTTTGTTCGCGATCGGGTAAAACCCTTCACCACTCCCGTCGGGTGGCGGGGGCCGGACGGCGGGGGTCACAGCCGCGCGCTCGTCCGGTCGGCGGATTTTGGGTGTTTTCGACCAGTGACGGCGGCCCGCGGATCCGGAACGATCTCCTCGAGGACCGACCGGGACACCGCCACTGCCACTGCCACTGCCACTGCCACCGTCACTGCGTGCACCGCCACCGAGGAGAGCGCCATGCCCCAGCAGATCGCCGTCGTCACCGGAGCAGGGAGCGGCGTCGGCCGGGCCGTGGCGGTGGAACTGGCCGCGGCCGGCTGGCTGCCCGTGCTGGCCGGCCGGCGGGCCGAGCCGCTGCACGAGACCGCCCGGCTCTGCGGCGCCCCGGCCGACGTGGTGCCGACCGACGTCACCGACCCGGCAGCCGTGGACGCGCTGTTCGCCGCGGCCGCCGAGCGGCACGGCCGGGTGGACCTGCTGTTCAACAACGCCGGCAGCTTCGGCCCGGCCGTCCCGGTGGAGGAGCTGGAGGTCGAGGCCTGGCGGGCGGTGGTCGACCTCAACCTGACCGGCGCCTTCCTCTGCGCCCGGGCGGCGTTCCGGCAGATGAGGGCCCAGGACCCGCAGGGCGGCCGGATCATCAACAACGGCTCGATCTCGGCGCACGTCCCGCGCCCGCACTCGATCGCCTACACGGCGACCAAGCACGCGGTCACCGGCCTGACCAAGTCGCTGTCCCTGGACGGCCGCCCCTACCGGATCGCCTGCGGGCAGATCGACATCGGCAACGCGGCGACCGACATGACGGCGGCGATGAGCGCGGGCGTCCGGCAGGCGGACGGCCGGATCGCCCCCGAGCCGACCATGGACGTGGCCGACGTCGCACGGACCGTACGGCACATGGCCGCGCTGCCGCTGGAGGCCAATGTGCAGTTCGCCACCGTGATGGCGACCGCCATGCCGTACATCGGGCGCGGCTGAGCACCCGCCTCGTGCCTGGGGCGCGGCCGGCGGAACGCCGTACGTCGGGGCGCGCTCACTCGTCGTGCGAGTGCCGGTAGCGCAGCGCCTCGCCGTCCTCGTCCAGCCGGTAGACGCTGGTGGTCGGCCAGTACTCGCCGCTCTCGGCGGCGGGCAGTTCGGCGCGGAGCGCCATCCGCAGGGCGGGCGGCGGGGCGTCGGCGTTGACGCGCTTGCGGTGGCCGTCCCAGCGGCCGCCGCACAGTTCGAGGTCCAGGACGAGGGGGGTGGTTCTCATCCCGCGATGGTGTCAGCGCCCCTTCGCCCACCGGGGTTTGAAACCGCGCGGCCACCCGTACGAGGGAACCCCGTCAGAGCATGCTGACGGGGTTCCCGGGGACGGCGAGGAGGCTACGGCCGCCAGGTGTCGTTCAGCGTGACGACCCCGCCGGCGGGCACGGTCGCCGTCCGGTTGGCGCCGGACTCCCAGGTCACCGCGCCGTTGGCGTCCTTGCGGACGTACTTGTACTGGACGGAGGTGCCGGCCGGCAGCGAGAGCGCGAGCGACCAGACCGGGTAGCCGGCGGACGAGAGCGGCAGCGCCTTCGCCGGGTCCCAGCCGCCGAGCGCCGCGGCGTCGCCGACCACGTAGACGTTCTGCCCGTACCCGGTGGTCGCGTTGACGTTGAAGGAGGCGCCGGAGACGGTCGTACCCGGCTGGACGTACAGCGCGACCGCGTCGCCCGCGCCGACCGTCGCGGTGAACTGCCCGTTGGCGCCCACCTGGTAGGTCGGGCCGGTGCAGCCGCCGCCCGCCTGCGGGTCGCCGTGCTGGACGTCGCAGTAGGTGCCGGCCGGCAGCCCGGTCTGGAAGGTCTGGGTGATCGCGCCGCTCTCGTGGTTGATCGCGACGTAGCCCTTGTTGCCGCGGCCGAAGGCGATCGCGTTGTTGCCGTCGGACCACCAGTCGGTCACCCCGGTGCCCGCCACGGCGTTGCGGAAGCCGACCATGTTGGCGATCTGCCGCCAGGCGTGGGTGCAGTTCCAGCCGTCCTGGTAGCAGGCGTTGACGGTGCCGCCGTTCGGCGGGCCGTCGTCCTTGTTGGTGAAGGAGTAGCCGGAGTAGACGTTGGGGGCGCCGTACGGCGAGGCCAGAAGGAAGACGTTGGCCAGCGTGTAGGTGTTGCCGTAGGTGTAGTTGAGGGTGGAGCCGTTGCGCTCGGTGTCCCAGTTGTCGATGAAGCTGCGCGCCTGGTCGCTCGGCAGGTAGCCCCAGGAGGCGCCCCAGCCGTTGAGGTTGGCGAGCTTGTCGGCGGTGAACATGCGCTTGAGGTCGGTGCCGACCCGGAACTCGTCCACGTCGCCGGTGCCGGTGTACTCGGTGGGCTGGATCGGCTCGCCGGCGCCGTAGATGACCTCCTGGGCCCAGTAGGCCTTGGGGTTGGCCGTCTTCGCCTTGATCGCGGCGAGGTCGGCGGCGGCGATGTGCTTGGCGGCGTCGATCCGGTAGCCGTCCACGCCGAGCGAGCCGAGGTCGTCCAGGTAGTGCGCGATGGTGGTCTGGACGTACGCGCTTCCGGTGTCCAGGTCGGCGAGGTTCACCAGCTCGCAGTTCTGGATGTTGGCGCGGTTCTGGTAGTCGGAGATCGGCTGGCGGCAGGAGTGGAAGTCCTGGTCCTGGTAGGTGCCGGGGTAGCTGTACTTGGTGTACGCGGTGCCGCCGGTGCCGGTGCCGGAGCCGGCCGACATGTGGTTGACCACCGCGTCGGCGATCACCTTGACCCCGGCCGCGTGGCAGGTGTCGACCATGTTCTTGAAGGACGTGCGGTCGCCGAGCCGACCGGCGATCCGGTAGCTGACCGGCTGGTAGGAGGTCCACCACTGCGGGCCCTGGATGTGTTCCTGCGGCGGAGAGACCTCGACGAAGCCGTAGCCCTTGGGGCCGAGCGTCGAGGTGCAGGCCTGGGCGACCGAGTCGAAGCGCCACTCGAAGAGGGTGGCGGTGACGTCCTTGCCGTTGTTCGCGGGCGGGGAGGCCTGGGCGGCGGGGGCACCGAGGGTGGTGCCGAACGAGAGCGCGAGCGCCGCCGAGGCGGCGAGCGCGCCGGCCGCGCGGGCGGGCCGGCGGGTGGGGGCGGTGGTGACCACGTCGTCTCCTGGGGGTGGCTGGGGTGGGGCAGCCGGTGGTGAATCCTGCAGGAAGTTTCTGTAACTTGCCGGAAACTTGCAGCGCTGAACCTAGAGTCACCGGGAGGCACCGTCAAGGTCCCTGGAAGATACGTTTCTGCATCACCACGTTCCGCATCACCACGTTCCGCATCGCCGCGCTTCTGTATCGACCGCAGCGGGACAAGCTGGAACGGGACACACGACAAGGGCCCGGCAGCCGTAGCCGCCGGGCCCCTCACCTGTCCTGGCTCACCGGCCCCTCAGGGGGAACCGGTCCGGGTTCAGCCGGTCTGGACGGAGGTGTCGTCGATCACGAAGCTCGTCTGCAGCGAGGAGTCCTCGACCGCGTTGAACTTCACGGTGACCGTCTGGCCCGCGTAGGCCGACAGGTCGAAGGTGCGCTGCTGGTAGCCCGCCGCGGCGTCGACGTTGGAGTACGTCTTCAGCGCGGTGCCGTTCACCGACACGGTCAGCTTGTCGTACGCGGTGGTGCCCGACTCCGCGGTGTCGACGTGCAGCCAGAAGCTCAGCGTCGCCTTGCAGCCCGCCGGGATGCTCACGGTCTGCGACACCGTGTCGGTGTGGGAGGAGCCGTAGCCGTCCATCCACGCCTTCCAGGAACCGCCGTGCGCGGCCTGGCTGGAGCTGTTGTCGACCACGCCGGAGCTCGCCGTCCACGGCGCCGCCGAACCGGTCTCGAAGCCCGGGTTGCCGAGCAGCTGCGCCGGGGTGCAGCCGCCGCCACCACCGCTGGTCACGGTCCAGGTGAAGCTGGTCGTGCCGGACTTGCCGGCCGAGTCCTTGACCGTCACGGTGACGTTCGAGGTGCCCGCGGCGGTCGGGGTGCCGGTGATCGCGCCGGTCGAGGCGTTGATGGCCAGGCCCGCGGGCAGGCCGGCCGCCGAGTACGACAGCGGAGCGGTGCCGCCCGAGGCCTTGATGGCCAGGTTGACCGCGGTGCCGACGGCGGTGGACTGGTTGCCCGGGTTGGTGACGGTGACGCCGCCCGGGTTGGGCAGCCCCCCGACGTTCACGGCGGC
Organism: Kitasatospora sp. NPDC034035; assembly: GCF_055575755.1. Lineage (NCBI taxonomy): Bacteria > Bacillati > Actinomycetota > Actinomycetes > Kitasatosporales > Streptomycetaceae > Kitasatospora > Kitasatospora sp. NPDC034035. Next base: position 168,999 of record NZ_JBVISA010000017.1, read on the forward strand.
CCAGGCGGTGGCGACCGCGTTGTACTCGGCGCTGTTCGCGCCGTACAGGTCGGTGGCCGCGCTCAGGGTCGCGGTACGGGCGGCCGCATAGTTGGTGGTGGAGGTCATGTAGGCGGTCAGCGCCTTGTACCAGACCTGCGCTGCCTTGTCCCGGCCGATGCCGGTGACGGTGATGTTGTTGACCGTCGGGCTGTTGTAGCTGACGCCGTTGATCACCTTGGCGCCGCTGCCCTCGGCCAGCAGGTAGAAGAAGTGGTTGGCGACACCGGACGAGTAGTGCACGTCCAGGTTGCCGACGCCCGAGTACCAGGAGTCGGCCGAGGTGCCGTCCTTGGAGGGCTTGTCCATGTAGCGCAGCGGCGTGCCGTTGCCGTTGATGTCGATGAGCTCGCCGACCAGGTAGTCCGGGTTGTCGGCGGGCAGGTTGGCGTAGAACTCGACCATGTTGCCGAAGATGTCCGAGGTGGCCTCGTTGAGGCCGCCGGACTCGCCCGAGTAGTTCAGGTTGGCAGTGGCCGCGGTGACGCCGTGGCTCATCTCGTGGCCCGCGACGTCGAGCTCGGTCAGCGGGTGGGTGTCGCCCGAGCCGTCGCCGTAGGTCATGCAGAAGCAGCTGTCGTCCCAGAAGGCGTTGACGTAGCCGGTGTCGTAGTGGACCCGGCTCATGGCGCCGACGCCGTCGTTGCGGATGCCGTTGCGGCCGAAGGTGTTCTTGTAGAAGTCCCAGGTGGCGGCGGCACCGAACTGGGCGTCGACGGCGGCCGACTCGCGGTTGCTGGCCTGGCCGTTGCCCCAGGTGTCCGAGGACTTGGAGAACAGCGTGCCGTTGCCGGAGGTGCCGTTCTTCATGTCCGTGGAGTACTGGCCACCACGGGTGGCGTCCTTGAGCGAGTAGGTCGAGCCGCTCTGGGTGGTGGTCAGCGGCACGTTGCCGACGAAGACGCCGGTGCCGGAGCCGCGCTGGATGCCGTCGGCCTTGCTGAGCACGTCACCGGTCTTGGCGTCGGTGACGACGTGCAGCTTGCTCGGGGTGCCGTCGGACTCGCGGCCGGCGATGACCGTCTCCCAGGCGAGCTTGGGGGTGCCGTCGGCGGCCCAGACGACCAGCCGCGGCGCGGTGTCTACGGAGCCCGCCTCGGCGGCCAGCGCGGCGGCCTGGGCCTTCGGCGCGGCCAGGGCCGGGGTGGTCTCGACGCCCGCGAGGTCGGCCTGGCTGGCCTTGGTCACGCTCTTGGTGGCGCCGGCCGCGTCCTGGTGGACGATCAGGTCGCCGCCGAGGACCGGGAGTCCGGCGTAGGTGCGCTCGTAGCGCAGGTGGCGACCACCGTTGGCGTCCTGGACGACGTCCTTGGTGACCAGCTTCTCCTGGCCGCTCAGGCCGAGGGCCTGGGCGAGGGAGGCGGTCTGCTGGTTCGCCGAGGCGATCAGCGCGGCCCGGGTGGTCTGCTGGGCGGCGACGGCGGCCGGCGCGTCCGCGGTGGCGGCCTGGGCGATGACCGGTATGCCGGTGACCAGCAGCGCGGTGGAGGCGGCCATGACGACCGCCGCCTTCCGGGCGTGAGCGTAACGGGACATGCGGACTCCTTTTCCGACCGGCGCTGGGTCGCGCCGGTGGAGAGAAACCTGGGCCGCGGGGTTGCGGCGCAGTGGGGGCCCCCGCCGGGTGCGACGGAGGTGCGGTAGCGGGTTGCGGTGCTCACAACCCGTTGCAGGGTCAGGACGCGCTGCACCTTGGCGGAACAGCTGCACCGGGAGGTGGGGCCCCCTCGTCTGCAGCCGGACGAATCGTGGCAGCAAACCGGCCGCCGATGACAGATGCATGCCACTGATTGGCCGATTCATTACCGAAACCGTATGCATGGTGGTTCGTCAGTTGTGCTAAGTGATTGCAAACTCATGAACACGGTTTTCATGCTCCGGACAAAGTTCGATCACCACCGGCGGTCACTGACCAGCACTCAGAACCACCGCCCGTACCGCCGAGTAGCGGACAGCGCCGGGCGAGCGCGGCACGTCACAGTTCCGGCCGTGCCAGAAGCGGTTTCCGGCCACACTGCGACCGGAACGGAACCAGGCCCCGCTCCACCTGAACGGCGGTGCGGGGCCTGACAGTTGCACGGGTATACGGACCAGTACCGCATCCGTGCCGGCTCGGATGGCGAATCGGGTGCCATACCGGGTGGCGGATCGGGTGCCGTACCGGGCGCCGGCTCGTCACCCGTCCGGTACCGGACTCAGCGCTGGACGAACACCGCCACGGTGCGCCCCGGCACGGTGAACGTGCCGGTCGCGGCGTCGAAGCCGGACTGCTTCACCACCTGGTCCGCCCCGCCCGCCTGGACGGGGTGCAGCGCCTGGCCCGTCCCCCGCAGCGCCGCGACGGTCTGCGCCTGCGCGGTGGGCGTGGCGTTGAAGACCACCGTGATGCCCTTCTCCGCCCCCTTCAGCCCGGTGCCGTCCAGGTGCAGGGTGATGACCCCGGGCGTCTCGCCGGCGGTGCCGGAGAGCGGGTACGAGAGCCGCTGCTGGACGGCGGCCAGGGTGGGCAGGGAGAACAGCGGCGAGGACTGCTTGATCCGCAGGAACTCCTGGTACTGCGCCGAGGCCGCCCGCATGTCGGTCGCGCCGACGGTCAGCTTCGGGTTCGCCAGCAGGGACTGGGCGGTCGGCCACATCCCCTTGTTGTCGGCCGCCGGCGGCAGGCCGCGGCCCCAGCCGTTGCCGGCCACCGCCCCCGTCGCCGGATCGGGCCAGTGGATCGCGTTGAACCAGTCCCCCGAGTCGTAGGAGTTGGAGTCGAGCGACTTGGAGCGCAGCAGGTCGCTGCCGGCCTGGGCGAAGCCCGCGCCCTGGGTGAGCGCGGTGAGCGAGAGCCCGAGCGCCTGCATCCGGGCCCGGTCGGCGGGTTCGGTGCCGGTCGGCAGCTTGTACGCGAGCGCGTCGAAGAGGTCGGTGTTGTCGTGGGCGTCCACGTACTCCACCGCCTCGCCCGGCTTGGCCGCGTATCCCGTCGGGGAACCGTTGTAGTCGACCTGGGCGCCGGTGACGGCTTTCCCGGAGCTGTCGGTGAAGGAGTACCCGGCCAGGTTGCCGGTCAGCCCCACCTTCAACTGGTCCATCTGGTGCAGCAGTCGGGCCTTCTGCTGCTCCGGGGTGCCGTTCGCGGGTGAGCCGTTCGGGTCGGTGAACAGGCCCGAGGCGAAGCCCTGCTGCGGCGCGGAGTCGAGCATGAAGTTGCCGCCCCGCGCGGCGTCGCGCATCCGGTCGTCGAAGGTGGCGATGCCGGTGCCGGCCATGTTGAGCTGGGTGGCCTGCTCGAACCGGGCGTTGTTCGCGACGGCGCCGAAGTTCCAGCCCTCGCCGTACAGGAGGACGTTCTTCCCGTCCACGCCGTCCGAGTCCGGGGTCATCTTCCGCAGCGCGGCCTGCACGTCCAGCATGGTGGACTTCGGGTCCAGGCCCATCAGGTCGAAGCGGAAGCCGTCCACCTTGTACTCGCGGGCCCACAGGGTCACCGAGTCGACCACCAGCCGGTTCATCATGGCGTGCTCGGGCGCGGTGTCGGCGCAGCAACTGTCGGCCGTCACCTTGCCGTTGGCGTCCAGCCGCTGGTAGTAGCCGGGGACGACCTTGTCCAGCACCGAGTGCTCGGCCTGCCCGGCGGCGGCGGTGTGGTTGTAGACGACGTCGAGCACCACCCGCAGCCCGGCCGCGTGCATCGCCTGCACCATCTGCCGGAACTGCACGGTACGGGCCGTGCCGGCCGGATCCGTGGCGTACGAGCCCTCCGGCACGTTGTAGTGCAGCGGGTCGTAGCCCCAGTTGTAGGCGTCGTCGGCGGCGACGGCCGCCACGCACTCCTGCTGCTTCGGGCCGTCCGCGGGAAGGGACTTGAGGTCGCACGCGGGCAGCTTCTGGTCGGCCCGGTTCTCCCGGATGGTGGCGATGTCGAAGGTCGGCAGCAGGTGGATCGTGGTCACCCCGGCCTTGGCCAGGTCCCGCAGGTGCTGCATGCCGGCCGACTGCGACTCGGTGAACGCCAGGTAGGTGCCGCGCTCGGCGGCCGGGACGGTGGCGTCCTCGACCGAGAAGTCCCGGACGTGCAGCTCCTGGATCTGCTGCTGCCCGGGCGGGACGGCCTGCGGGCGGGCGTGGTCGTCCCAGCCCGCGGGCTTGAGCGCCTTGGCGTCGAGGTCGGCGACCAGGCTGCGCCCGGAGTCGGCCGACAGTGCCACCGAGTACGGGTCGGTGACGGTGTTGACCACCACCTGCTGCACCGAGGGCGCCCAGACCTTCACCTGGTACAGGTAGTACTTGCCGTCCAACTCCTTCTTGTCGCGGACGACCTCCCACACGCCGGTCTCGTCGTCCTGCTTCAGCGGCAGCGTCCTCGGGATGCCCCCGGCCGGGCCGTCGAAGACCTGGACGGACACCTCCTGCGCGGTCGGCGCCCAGAGGGACAGCGCCACCTTGCCGTCGTAGTACGCCGGGCCGAAGTCGACCTTGGCGGTCTTGGCGGCGTACAGGTCGTCCAGCACGCCCGGGAGTTGGACCCCGGTCGCGGCCGACACCGCGCCGCTGGGCAGGTGTTCGGTGAACAGCAGCTGGCCGCGCAGCGCGGCCGGGATCCTGGCGGTGTCCCGGGCGTCCACGGTGAAGGCCCGGTAGCCCGCCAGGTGCGGGAACTCGGCCTTCTGCGCGTCGGTCAGTCCGCCCTTGACCGGGGTGAGCCGCAGCCACTGGCCGGGCTTGGTCAGCACGCCCTTGTCGGCCCGGATGCCGCCCGCCGGGTCGTACACCAGCTGGGCGCTGGTGCCGCCGGCCAGGGCGTCGTCGCCCGCGCCGTAGTTCGCCGGGACGACGACGGTCTTCGCGTCGATCCACTGCGCCTTGGCGGTGCCGAGGTCCAGCTGCGAGGAGGCGGCCGGGTTCTGCGGCAGCAGGTGGCCCTCGCGGCCGCCGAGGATCCAGACCTCCTTGCCGTCGACCGCGAAGTCGAGCGACTGGTCGGCGGGCAGGTCCTTGTCGTTGCCCTTGTGCAGGATGTAGCTGAGGCTGGTCGCGCCGGGGGCCAGCGGCACCTCGAAGACGGCGCCGAAGGCGTCGCGGCGCACCGGCGTCAGGGGCTTGCCCCAGTCGGTGGGGGTGGCGGCGCCGGTCCAGTCGTGCAGGCCCCAGCCGTCGTAGTCGCCGTCGGCCCGGTTGTAGTGGATGACGGCGGTGTTCGCCGGCTGTGTGTTGCCCGGGCCGGGGTCGGCGGTGCGCACCGCGGGGTCGCCCTGCTTGAGCCACACCTCGCCGGTGCTGCCGAGGTCGATGTGCCGGTCGGCGTCCACGTCCTTGACGCCGTTCTTCTCCACGATGAACCCGACGTCCGAGGCGCCGGGCTTCAGCCGCACGTACGCGAAGGCGCCGTACGCGTCGCGCCCGGTGAAGCCGTGCCCGGCCGGCCACGGGGTGGCCTCGCCGTCGGCGAGGTCGCCCCAGGCGTAGAGGTTCCAGCCGTCGTAGTCGCCGTCCGGCCGGTTGTAGTGGACGACGGCGTAGGGGCGGGCGCCGGCGGTGGGCACCGGCTTGGGCGCGGGGGTGCCGGTGGTGAAGCTGCCGGTGGCGGAGCGCAGGTGGCCGCTGGAGTCCTGGACGACGGCCTTGTACCGCACGACCGTGCCGGGGGCGACGGCGCTCAGGTCCTGGGTGACGAGGTACTTCCCGGTGTCGGCGGTGCCCAGCGTCTGCCAGGCCCCGTTGCCGATCTGGGCGGCGAAGGTGACCCGGTCGAAGCCGCCGCCGTCGACGTGGGCGCCCACCGTGACGAGCCCGGTGGAGCCGTCCGCGGGCGGCTGCACCGCGATCTGCGGCGCCGCGCCGACGGCCGCGAGCCTGCCGCCCGCCTTGAACACGACGGAGGAGAGCGCCGGCACGGTGACGGTCACCTTGCGGTCGGGGCCGCTGGTGACGCGGTCCCCGGCCGCCGGGTGGATCCGGTCGAAGCCCATCCCCGCGGAGAAGGTGTCCAGCGTGACGGTCTTCGCCTCGGTGGCGTTGTTGACCGCCACCAGGTACTCGACCTGCTGGCCCGCGTCGATCCGGGAGAAGGCGTAGACGCCGGCGCCGTCGGTGGCGTACCGCTCGATCTGGGCGCCGTCGGCCAGCGCCGGGTTGTCGCGGCGCAGCTTGGCGAGCCCCGCGATGCCCTGGTAGAGCTCGCCGCCCTGCCCGTACCGGTCGGCCGGGCCTGAGGTGCCGCCGAGCACCCGGTCGCTGTTGTAGGAGGGCGTCCTGGAGGCGAACAGGTCCTGCCGGGCGTCCTTGTCGCCGCCGGCGCCGGTGAAGCCCTGCTCGTCGCCGTAGTAGACGACGGGCTGGCCGCGGGTGAGGAACTGCAGCTCGTTGCCGAGCCGGTCCTTCTTCAGCAGGGTCGCCTCGTCGGCGCCCGGGTTGTCGGCGAGCAGGAAGGAGCCGAAGCGGCCCATGTCGTGGTTGCCGAGGAAGGTCGGCAGCTCGTACGCGTCGGTGTCGGCGCCGGTGTAGCGGTAGTCCTGGCCGTAGACGTCGGCGAGGGTCTTCGCCGAGCCGCCCTGGGAGACGTACGAGCGGGCCGCGCCCTGGAACGGGAAGTCCAGGGTCGCCTGCAGCTTGCCCTTGGTGACGTAGGGCGAGGTGATCGCCGGGTCGCCGGAGTAGACCTCGCCGAACATGAAGAACTTCTTGTTGCCCTGCCGGGCGGCGAAGTCCTTGAGCGCGGGCGCCCACTGCTGCCAGAACGCCATGTTGACGTGCTTGACGGTGTCGATCCGGAAGCCGTCCACGCCGGCGTCCTGGACCCACTGCTGGTAGACCTTCTCGAAGCCCTTCACCACCCGGGGGTTCTGGGTGTCGAGGTCGTCCAGGCCGCTGAAGTCGCCCTCGGTGGCGGACTCGCCGACGAAGGTCGAGTCGCCCCGGTTGTGGTAGAGCGAGGGGTCGTTGAGCCAGGGCGGGGTCTTGGCGTTCGCGTCGCCGGGGTTGCGGAAGACCGGGGTGTAGGGGAAGGAGTCCTTGGTGGTCCGCGGCCAGGGGGTGCCCGCGTCGGCGACGGCGGTCTCGTCCACCGGGTTCCCGTCCGCGTCGAGCGTCGGGTAGGCGCCCGCCGAGCGGTAGCCGTGCTGCTGCTCGGCGTCGTCGATGACGTCGGCGGTGTGGTTGGTGATGACGTCGAAGAAGACCTTGATGCCCCGGGCGTGCGCCTTGGCTATCAGGTCCTTGAGCTGCTCGTTGGTGCCGAAGTGCGGGTCGACCTGGGTGAAGTCGGTGATCCAGTAGCCGTGGTAGCCGGCCGAGGCGTCCGCGCCGCTGCCCTGCACCGGCTTGTTCTTGAAGATCGGCGCCATCCAGATCGCGGTGGTGCCGAGGTCCTGGATGTAGTCGAGCTTCTGGATCAGGCCGGCCAGGTCGCCGCCGTGGTAGAAGCCCTTGTCGGCGGGGTCGAAGCCGTTCTCCAGCCGCCCGCCGGTGATGCCGCCGGTGTCGTTGGCCTGGTCGCCGTCGGCGAAGCGGTCGGGCAGGACGAAGTAGAACTGCTCGCGGGTGAGGTCGTGCCGCCCGGCGGTGGCGGCGAGCGCGGTGTCCGAGGGCGGGGCCGGCGGGGCGGCGGCGTGGGCCGCGGGGACGCTGCCGAGGGTGGCGGCGGTCAGCGCGGCGGCCAGCAGGACGGCCGTGCGGCCTGGCCTGCGGGGGGTTGTTCTGCTCCGTCGGGGGCGGAGCGGGACATCGGCCACTGAGGGCTCCCTTAGGGGAAGGGGCGATCGAGTTTCCAGGAAGCTAGCGGCCTGCAATATGTTTCAGCAAGATGCAGAAACCGTTTCGTGCCGGGAAAATCCAGGCCGGCGGCCGTCTCCGGCCACCCCGATTACTCCCCCGGAGCGACGGGCGTGACAATGGGACGTATGTCCGTCCCACCGGTATGCCCCAGAACCCTGCGCACCCCCTCCCCCGGTGGGAGCCGGCCCCTAGCCCTCAAGGGGGACAGCCGGTGAAGAATCCACTTCCAGAGGATGAGCAGACGGCTACGAGCGGTCTGGCAGACTTCTCGACCATGGGGGAACCGACCGAGATCCAGCGAGGCGACGCCCGGCGCGCCGACGCGGCCAGCGGTGGCGGTTCCGAGGCAGCGACGGCCGTCCCCGGCCGCGTGCCCGACGGAGCCACCCGCGCCGCGCAGTCCCGTACCGCGGCCCTGCGCCACCGTTTCCGCGAGCAGCGCCGTTCACCGGCCCGACCGCGGATCTGGATCGAGCTGGCCCTGATCGGGATCAGCTACTGGATCTACTCGATCGTCCGCAACGCGGTCCCGCAGCAGGAATCGATAGCCCAGAAGCACACGCGCTGGATCTGGGAGCTCGAGCAGCACCTCGGCATCGCCGTCGAGCGCTCGGTCAACCACGCCGTGGACGGCGTCGGGTGGCTCATCACCGGGATGAACTACTACTACGCCACCCTGCACTTCGTGATCACGATCGGCGTCCTGGTCTGGCTCTACCGCAGCCACCCCGGCCGCTATGTCGCGGCCCGTACCGTGCTGTTCGTCACCACCCTGATCGCCCTGGTCGGCTTCTACGCCTTCCCGCTGGCCCCGCCCCGGCTGATGACCGACGGCGGCTTCATCGACACCGTGAAGACCCACGGCACCTGGGGCTCGTTCGCCTCCGGGCCCGCCGCACACGTCTCCAACCTGTACGCCGCGATGCCCTCGATGCACATCGGCTGGTCGATGTGGTGCGGTCTGGCGATCTTCTTCCTGGCCCGCCGGAAGTGGGTCAGGGCACTCGGCCTGATGTACCCGGCCGCCACCCTGGTGGTCATCGTCTCGACCGCCAACCACTTCTGGATGGACGCCGTCGGCGGCGAGATCTGCCTGAGCCTGGGCTTCCTCACCGCCCGCTGGCTGTACCACGAGTGGGTCTACAAGCTGCCGCAGGTGCCCGCCCGGGAGGCAGCGGCCGAGCAGCCGATCACCGTCCCGGAGCAGTGGAGCGAGCCCGCGGCCAGCAGCGCGCGCCGGTAGCGGCAGCCGCGAACGGACCACGACGAAGGGGCCCCGCACAGGGGCCCCTTTCGCGTACCCGGAAGTCACGCGCCCGGAGACGGCCGGAGACGGGCGGAGGCCGTCAGCGGCGGCCAGCGGCGGTCAGCGGCCGTCAGAGGCCGTAGAACAGCCGGTCCACCACGGCCCGGGCCCGCCGGGTGGTCCGCCGGTAGTCGTCCAGCAGCTCCCCGCTGTGCCCGGCGCCGTACCCGAGGTAGCGGGCCACCCCGGCCAGCTCCCGGGCCTCCCCCGGGAAGCTGTCCCCGGGCCGGCCGCGCACCAGCATCACCGCCGCCCGCACCCGGGAGGCCAGCACCCAGGCCGCTTCCAGCACCTCCGCGTCCTCCGGCTCCACCAGCCCGGCCGCGACCGCGGCCGCCAGCGCCGCCCTGGTCCGGGTGGTGCGCAGGGCCGGCAGCTCGTGGCCGTGCCGCAGCTGGAGCAGCTGCACCGTCCACTCCACGTCCGCCAGCCCGCCCCGGCCGATCTTGGTGTGGGTGGTCGGGTCGGCCCCGCGCGGCAGCCGCTCGGCCTCGATCCGGGCCTTGATCCGGCGGATCTCCACCAGGTCCCGCTCCGGCACCCCGTTGCCCGGGTAGCGCAGCGGGTCGATCAGCTGCCGGAACCGCGTGCCCAGCTCCTCGTCCCCGGCGACCGGCTCGGCCCGCAGCAGCGCCTGGCTCTCCCAGGCGTGCGACCAGCGCCGGTAGTACGCCGCGTACGAGGCGAGGCTGCGCACCAGCGGTCCGCTGCGCCCCTCCGGCCGCAGGTCGGCGTCGACCAGCAGCGGCGGCTCGGTGGACGGCGCGCCCAGCTGGGCGCGCAGCTCGTGGCAGACCGCCTGGGCGGCCCGGGCGGCCTCCTGCTCCAGCGAGCCGAGCAGCGGCTCGTGGACGAAGAGCACGTCCGCGTCCGAGCCGTAGCCCAGCTCGTGGCCGCCGAAGCGGCCCATCGCGACCACCGAGATCCGGGTCGGCAGGTCCCCGTTCTCGGCCTCCCAGCCCGCGACGCAGGCCCGCAGCGCGCCCTGCAGGGTGGCGGCGTTGAGCGCGGTGAGCGCCTCCCCGGCGGTGTCCAGCGCCTCGGCGGGGTCCTCCCCGAGCCGGCCGAGGACGTCCGCGGCGGCCGTCCGGAACAGCTCCCGGCGGCGCACCGAGCGGGCGGCGGCCACCGCGGCGGTGGTGGACCCGGCCCGGCCGACGGCGGCCAGTATCTCCGACTGCAGCGCCGCCCGTCCGCGCGGTTCCAGCCCGTTCGGGTCGCCGAGCATGGCCACCGCCTCGGGGGCGCGCAGCAGCAGGTCGGGCGCGAGCCGGCCGGCCGAGAGCACCCGGGCCAGCTGTTCGGCGGCGGCGCTCTCGTCCCGGAGCAGCCGCAGGTACCAGGGGGTGCGGCCGAGCGCGTCGGAGACCTGGCGGAAGTTGAGCAGCCCGGCGTCCGGGTCGGCCGAGTCGGCGAACCAGCCGAGCAGCACCGGCAGCAGGGTGCGCTGGATCGCGGCCTTGCGGCTCACCCCGGAGGCCAGCGCGCTGATGTGGCGCAGCGCGGCCGCCGGGTCGGTGTAGCCGAGCGCCTCCAGCCGGGCCCGCGCGGCGTCCGGGGTCAGCCCGGCGGCGCCCGGCGGCAGTTCGGCGACGGCGTCGAGCAGCGGCCGGTAGAACAGCTTCTCGTGCAGCCGCCGGACCTCCACCGCGTGGCGCTTCCACTCCCGCTCCAGCGCGGCCACCGGGTCGGCGCGGGTGTCGTCGTTGATCAGGGTGGCCAGCGAGCGGGCCAGCCGGCGCCGGTCCTCGGCCCCGGTGGGCATCAGGTGGGTGCGGCGCAGCCGGTACAGCTGGATCCGGTGCTCCAGCGAGCGCAGGAAGCGGTACGCGGTGTCCAGCGAGGCGGCGTCCGCCCGGCCGACGTACCCGCCCCGGGAGAGCGCGGCCAGCGCCTCCAGGGTGTTGCCGCTGCGCAGCGCCGGGTCGGTGCGGCCGTGCACCAGCTGGAGCAGCTGGACGGAGAACTCGACGTCGCGCAGCCCGCCCGGGCCGAGCTTGAGCTGGCGGTCCAGCTCGGTGACCGGGATGGAGTCGATCACCCGGCGGCGCATCTGCTGGACGTCGGTGACGAAGTTGTCCCGGGCGGCGGCCTGCCAGACCAGCGGGGCGAGCGCCTCGATGTACGCGGCGCCGAGTTCGGCGTCCCCGGCGACCGGGCGGGCCTTGAGCAGCGCCTGGAACTCCCAGGTCTTGGCCCAGCGCTGGTAGTAGGCGAGGTGGCTGGCCAGGGTGCGCACCAGCGGGCCGTTGCGGCCCTCGGGGCGCAGGTTGGCGTCCACCGGCCAGATGGTGCCCTCGCCGGTGGTGTCCGCGCAGAGCCGGGTGAGGGCGGCGGCCAGTCGGGTCGCGGCCCGGACCGCCTCGTGCTCCTCCACGCCCTCGCGCGGCTCGGCGACGAAGATGACGTCCACGTCCGAGACGTAGTTGAGTTCGCGGCCGCCGCACTTGCCCATGCCGATCACCGCGAGCCGGCAGGCCGCGGCGGCTTCCGGGTCATGCTCGGCGGCGAGGTCGAGGGCGGTCTGCAGGGTGGCGCCGGCCAGGTCGGCGAGTTCGGCGGCGGTCCGGGCGAGGTCGCTGGTGCCGGTCAGGTCGCGGGCGGCGATGGCGAGCAGGCAGCGGCGGTAGGCGATCCGCAGCGCGTCCGCCGGGCCGGGGCCGCCGCCGCGGACGCCCTCGGACAGGGCGCGGCGGAAGTCCTCCGGGCCGGGGTGCATGTCGCGCAGCTCGAAGGTGACCAGGGTGTGCCAGTCGTGCGGGTGCCGGGCCAGGTGGTCGCCGAGCGCGGTGGAGACGCCGAGCACGCCGAGCAGCCGGTCGCGCAGCGGCTTGGAGGTGGTGAGGGTGTCGCGCAGGGTGTGCCGGTCGGCCTCGTCGGCGGCTTCCATCAGCCGGGCCAGGCCGAGCAGCGCGAGGTCGGGGTCGGCGGTGGCGCCGAGCGCGTCCAGCAGCACGGGGTCGTCGGCCAGGCCTTCCAGCCCGGGGCCCTCCAACAGCCGCACCGCCCGCGCCGGGTCGCCGAACCCGCGCCGGACCAGCCGGTTCTCCGGCTTGCTGACCCGGCTCCCGGCCCGCTGCTCGTCCACCGCCATCGGCCCCTCCATCCGTCCGCTCCAGCAGGTTACGCGCCTGCGCGGCCCACCGCCGGACGGCCCACAGGTCGAGCCCGCCCGTCACCGGTCGGCCGGGCGGAGGGGCCCCGGCCGCCGGCGTGGCGTGTCGGCTTGCCCGCCGACTCGCGGGCGCGGTGGAGTACGCGCATGACCAGCCGGGACGCCCCCGGCGGCGGCTCCCGCGCCGGGTGCCTCCCCGCCCGGGTCCGCCCCTGCGCTCCCCCATCCGAAGGGACGACCCATGGCGACCGAGCACCCGGCCGGGGAGCCGACCGCACGCCGACGCCCCCTCCGGGGTGTGGTCGGCGTGCTCGGCGACGTGCTGTTCACCATCGGTGTGCTGCTGGCCCTGCTGGTCGTCTACTCCCTGTGGTGGACGAACCTCACGGCCGCCCGGCACGCCGGCCTCGCCGCCGAGCAGCTGCGCAAGTCCTGGTCGGCGACGGCCCCGACGCCCGCACCGACCGGCGCCGCGGGCACCGCCGCGCCGCCCCCGTTCGACGCGGGCGGGGGCATCGGTTTCCTTCACGTGCCGGCCCTCGGAGCCGGCTACCAGGTGCTGATCAAGGTCGGTGCCGACGAGGACACCCTCGCGGACGGGGTCGCCGGCGCCTACACGGAGCCTTACCCCTCGGCCATGCCCTGGGAAGCCCAAGGCAACTTCGCCCTCGCCGCCCACCGCGACGGGCACGGCGCCAAGTTCCACGACCTGGACCGGCTGAAGCCGGGCGACCCGCTGGTCGTGGAGACCCGCGACCGCTGGTACGTCTACCGCGTCGATGCCACGCTGCCCCAGACCTCCAAGTACGACACCGGGGTCATCGCCCCCGTGCCCACCGGCTCCCCGTACACCGAGCCGGGCCGCTACATCACCCTGACGACCTGCACGCCGGTCTACACGTCGCTGTACCGGATGGCCGTCTGGGGCAGCCTGGTCCGGGAACAGCCGGTGGACCCGGGCCGTACGCCGCCCCCCGAGCTGCGCTAGCGGGGCCCTCGAAGGGGCGCAGGCGGTGACACCGACGCACGACCGACGGGCGGTGCGCCCACAGCGCACCGCCCGTCCGTCACTCGATACTCGGCAACCGCCGGCGCACCAGCCCCTGGTTCGCCGTCTTGCCCGGCCGTTGACCGGCCGGGCGGGGCGCTACCCGGCACCCCGGGGGACGGTCCCGGTCATGCACGCCGTCGGCTGACCCGCATGGCTGCCGCGCCCGCCGCGAGGAACGCCGCCGAGAGGCCGATCAGCACCGGCGCCTCCTGGCTCCCCGTCTGGGCCAGCTCCTCGTGGCTGTGCCCGGCCGGGCGCTGCTCGCCCGCGTTGTGGTGCCCGCCCTTCGCCTCGTGCTCGTGGCCGCCCAGGTGGACCGTCTTGTACGGCGCTCGCTCCTCCGCGACGAACTTGACCTTGTTCACGTTGTGCGAGGCCTGCTTGTTCGAGTTGCTGGCGCTGTTGTTGAGGTTGTTCTGCACGGTGACGGTCACGTCGACGTGCTGGCCTTGGCCCTGGGACTGGTTCTGCTCGCCGTGCTGCCCCTGCTCCTGCCCGCCGTGCTCACCGTGCTCACCGTGCTCACCATGCTCACCGTGCTCACCATGCTCACCGTGCTCACCATGGCTGACGTGCTCGCAGGGGCGGCAGGAGCAGCCGGGGCCGTGGTGGACGCCGTGGCCGTGCTTGCCTTCGTCGCAGCGCTTGCCGCTACCGGCCGACAGGCCCTCGGGGAGCGCGAGCGTCGACGGCTGGGCCACGGGCCGACCGCGCTCGGCTCCTTCCTCGCTCGGCTGACCCACTTCGTCCTGCTTGGTTCCTTCCTCGCCCGGCTCGCCCGCCTTGTCCCGCTCGGGGGCGTCGGCCGGCTTCGCGCCGTCCACCGCCGGAACGTCGACCGGCTTCGCGCCGTCCACCGCCGGAACGTCGACCGGCTTCGCGCCGTCCACCGCCGGAACGTCGACTGGCTTCGCGCTGTCCGCCGCCGGAATGTCGGCCGAGGTTCCGTCGATCTCGGTGCCACCGTCGGTTCGGTAGGTCTGGCTGAACACCGGCCCGGACTTGAGGGCACCACGGCCGCTGAAGGCCAAGGTGCCGGTGGCGTCGCCGTTGTCCCTCTCGGCCTGACGAAGGAGGCTGTCGACCCATTCGCCCTGGGCCCCAGCCGATTCGGAGGACGCGCTGTGGTCGACGACGGGCGAGGCGTAGGCCGCGGAGCCGGCACCCCACACGAGGGCGGCCGAGGTCAGTCCGGACAGGACCAGGGTGGTGATTCGAATACGCATGACACTCCAGGATGATCCGCAAACGGACCTTCTGGATACGCCTCTCCGTCACCCGGTCACGGCTCGCATCGCTGCAGAGTAACCGCATTGGCCCAACGGATTAACGTGCGCGGGGGATGCCGCCCGTCCAACCCACCAACAACGTAGGACCGCCTGACGGTTCGCTCAAGGCGGCCGAGGCGCGGATCCGACCGCGGTCCGGTCGGCCACACGAGCGGCGTGGGCCTGGTCCGACCGGACCAGGCCCACGCGATGACCGACGGATCCGTCAGAGCACCTGGAGGTTCTTCCGCAGCTCGAACGGGGTGACCTCGGAGCGGTACTCCTCCCACTCCTGGCGCTTGTTGCGCAGGAAGAAGTCGAACACGTGCTCGCCCAGCGTCTCGGCGACGAGTTCGCTGCGCTGCATCAGGTCGATGGCCTCGCCGAGGTTCTGCGGCATCGGCTGGATGCCGAGGGCGCGGCGCTCGGAGTCGGACAGCGCCCACACGTCGTCGTCGGCACCGGGCGGGAGCTCGTAGCCCTCCTCGATGCCCTTCAGGCCGGCCGCGAGGGTGACGGCGTAGGCGAGGTAGGGGTTGCAGCCGGTGTCGAGGGAGCGGACCTCGATCCGGGTGGAGCCCTGCTTGCCCGGCTTGTACATCGGCACCCGGATCAGCGCCGAGCGGTTGTTGTGGCCCCAGCAGATGTAGGACGGCGCCTCGCCGCCGGCCCCGGCGGTGCGCTGGGAGCCGCCCCAGATCCGCTTGTAGGAGTTCACCCACTGGTTGGTGACGGCGGCGGTCTCGGCGGCGTGCTTCAGCAGGCCGGCGATGAAGGATCTGCCGACCTTGGAGAGCTGGTACTCGGCGCCGGACTCGTGGAAGGCGTTGCGGTCGCCCTCGAACAGCGAGAGGTGGGTGTGCATGCCGCTGCCGGGGTGCTCGGAGAAGGGCTTGGGCATGAAGCTCGCGTGCACGCCCTGCTCCAGCGCGACCTCCTTCATGACCAGCCGGAAGGTCATGATGTTGTCGGCGGTGGACAGCGCGTCGGCGTAGCGCAGGTCGATCTCCTGCTGGCCGGGGGCGCCCTCGTGGTGCGAGAACTCGACCGAGATGCCCATCGACTCGAGCATGGTGATCGCCTGGCGGCGGAAGTCGTGGCCGACCCCGCGCGGGGTGTGGTCGAAGTAGCCGGACTGGTCGGCGGGGATCGGCGCGGTGCCGTCGCCGGGCAGGTTCTTCAGCAGGAAGAACTCGATCTCCGGGTGGGTGTAGAACGTGAAGCCCTGCTGGGAGGCCTTCTCCAGGGTGCGCTTGAGCACGAACCGGGGGTCGGCGTAGGACGGTGAGCCGTCCGGCATCAGGATGTCGCAGAACATCCGGGCGGTGCCCGGGGTCTCCGAGCGCCACGGCAGGATCTGGAAGGTGGTCGGATCCGGCTTGGCGATCATGTCGGACTCGTACACCCGGGCGAAGCCCTCGATCGCGGAGCCGTCGAACCCGATGCCTTCCTCGAAGGCCTGCTCCAGTTCGGCCGGCGCCACCGCGACCGACTTGAGGAACCCGAGCACGTCGGTGAACCACAGCCGGACGAACCGGATGTCACGCTCTTCGAGCGTCCGAAGCACGAACTGCTGCTGCTTGCCCATGGGGACAGTCTCACCTCTGCTCTTTACGCTCGTGTTACGCCCGGGCGGCCTCCGGAAGACCCCTGGCGGCGAATGCCCCCATCATGGCCGATCACCGCCCGGTCCGGCAGTGCCGACCCCCTGGATCGGCCCTGGATCGGCCCGGGAACAGCCCCGGAACAACCGCGGAACAACCCCGGGCCGGCTTCGGACCGACCCTGGACCGACCCCCCTCGCGGGACATTGCGTCAGATAGACGATTACACTCGGGGGCATGCCCAATCTCCGTCTCGCCCTGAGCCAGATCGACCCCTGGGTCGGTGACCTCGCCCGCAACAGCGATGAGGTGGTGCGCTGGACCAGGCAGGCCGTCGAGGCCGGCGCGCAGCTGGTCGCCTTCCCCGAGATGGCCCTCACCGGGTACCCGGTCGAGGACCTCGCCCTGCGGCGCTCCTTCGTCGAGGCCTCCCGCGGCGCGCTGGTCGAGCTGGCCGGCCGGCTGGCGGCCGACGGGCTGGGCGAGGTGCCGGTGGTGGTCGGCTACCTCGGGCGCTCCGAGCACGCCTCGCCGCGCTTCAACCGCCCGGCCGGGTCGCCGCAGAACTGCGCCGCCGTGCTGCACCGGGGCGAGGTCGTGACCCGCTTCGCCAAGCACCACCTGCCCAACTACGGCGTGTTCGACGAGTTCCGCTGGTTCGTCCCGGGCGACCAGCTGCCGGTGGTCCGGGTGCACGGGGTGGACGTCGCGCTGGCCGTCTGCGAGGACATCTGGCAGGACGGCGGCCGGGTCACCGCGGCCCGCGAGGCCGAGGCCGGGCTGCTGCTGGTGATCAACGGCTCGCCGTACGAGCGGAACAAGGACGACCAGCGGCTGGAGCTGGTCCGGCGCCGGGCCGCCGAGGCGGGCTGCGCCCTGGCGTACGTCAACATGGTCGGCGGCCAGGACGAGCTGGTCTTCGACGGCGACTCGATCGTGGTCGGCGCGGACGGCGAAGTCCTCGCCCGCTCCCCGCAGTTCGAGGAGCACCTGCTGGTGCTGGACCTCGACCTGCCGGCCGCCAGCAGCGACCACACCGACGGCCTGCTGCTGAGCGACGGGCTGCACCTGGTCCGCACCGAGCTGGACGGCGAGCCGCAGCCAGTGCCCACCGAGCAGCTGACCGCCGAGGTCGCGCCGCGGCTGTCCGACGAGGCCGAGATCTGGGCCGCGCTGGTCTCCGGCACCCGGGCGTACGTCGCCAAGAACGGCTTCAGGTCGGTGCTGATCGGCCTGTCCGGCGGCATCGACTCGGCGCTGGTGGCCTCGATCGCGGTGGACGCGATCGGCGCCGAGAACGTCCACTGCGTCTCGATGCCCAGCCGCTACTCCTCCGAGCACTCCAAGGACGACGCGGCCGAGCTGGCCCGCCGCACCGGGCTGCACTTCCGGACCGTCTCCATCGCCCCGATGTTCGACGCCTACCTGGCCGCCACCGAGCTGACCGGCCTGGCCGAGGAGAACCTGCAGTCCCGGCTGCGCGGCACCCTGCTGATGGCGATCTCCAACCAGGAGGGGCACATCGTGCTCGCGCCCGGCAACAAGAGCGAGCTGGCCGTCGGCTACTCGACCCTGTACGGCGACTCGGTGGGCGCGTTCGGGCCGATCAAGGACGTGTACAAGTCCCTGATCTTCCGGCTGGCCCGCTGGCGCAACGAGGAGGCCGAGCGGCGCGGCGAGGTGGCGCCGATCCCGGAGAACACCATCGTCAAGCCGCCGTCCGCCGAGCTGCGGCCGGACCAGGTGGACAGCGACTCGCTGCCCGACTACGACCTGCTGGACAGCGTGCTGGCGCGCTACATCGAGGGCGACGAGGGCCGGGACGCGATCGTGGCGGCCGGCTTCGACCCGGCCGTGGTGGACCGGGTGGTGCGGCTCGTCGACACCGCCGAGTACAAGCGGCGCCAGTACCCGCCGGGCCCGAAGATCTCGGTCAAGAACTTCGGCCGGGACCGCCGACTGCCGATCACCAACCGCTGGCGGCACGGCTGAGACGAGCGCTACGCGTCGTACCGGTAGGTGGCGACCACCGGGAGGTGGTCGCTGCCGTCCCGGGGCAGGGTGCGGGAGTCGACCGGTTCGAGCCCGCCCTTGCTCATGATCTGGTCGATCCGGGCCATCGGGAAGGACGCCGGCCAGCTGAAGCCGAAGCCGTCCCCGGCGGCGCCCTGGGCCGAGCGCATCTGCGAGGTGACCGGCGCCAGGCTGCGGTCGTTCATGGTGCCGTTGAGGTCGCCGAGCAGCAGCACCTTCTTGAGCGGCTCGGCCTCGATCGCGTCGCCGAGCGCCTGCGCGCTGGCGTCCCGCTGGTTGACGGTGAAGCCGCCCTCGGCCTTCAGCCGCACCGAGGGCAGGTGCGCGACGTACACCGCGACCGGGCCCTGCGGGGTGCCGACCTGGGCCCGGAACGCCCTGGTCCAGCCCATCTTGAGGTCCACCGGCGCGACCCCGCTGATCGGGTACTTCGACCAGAGCCCGACCGTGCCCTCCACCGTGTGGTACGGGTAGGCCTCGGCGAGCCCGGTCTCGTACGAGCGCATCGCCCTGCCCGCCAGTTCCTGCAGGGCGACGACCTGGGCGCCGGAGGCGACCAGCCCCCGGATGGTGCCCGGCACGTCGGTGTTGGCGGCGGCCACGTTGTGGCTGACCACCGTCCAGTCGCCCTTGCCGCCGCTCTTGTCGGTCAGCAGGCCGCCGAACAGGTTGACCCAGAGCACGACGGGCAGCAGCAGGGCGAGCAGCGCGGTGGCGGAGCGGCGCAGCAGCGCGGGCACCAGCAGCACCGGGACGGCCAGGCCCAGCCAGGGCAGGAAGGTCTCCAGCAGGCTCCCGAGGTTGCCGACGCTGTTGGGCACCTCGGCGTGGAAGGCGAGCAGCGCGGCGGTGAGCCCGGCCAGGACGGCGACCACCAGGCCGCGCCGCCAGGTGGTGGCGCCGCGGGCGTCCCGGCCCCAGTCCCGCAGGCCGAGGAGGCCGCCGAACCGGACCGCCGGGGCCGAGTCGTCGGCACCTCCGGGGGCCGCGATCCGTTCGGTCCTGTCCGCCTGCGCCATTCCGTGGCTCCCGTTCGCTCGTGCCGTCCGCCGGCCCGGATCCGGCCCGTGGGGACGGGCGCGGCACCGGACCGGTGCCGGTTCGATCGGATACCCGGCTCAGCCTATGCCGGGACAGACGTCACGCTCCCGGAGCGGGTTCCGGCGTGGCCCGGTTTGGTGAGTTAGGCCACGTCCCGTCAGGACGCTCCGGTGGCGGTGCGGTGCGGCCCGACGACGGCCCGACGGCTGCTGGAGGACGGCTCGACGACGGCCCGGGGTCAGCGCGGCGCGAGGCCCTGGAGCAGCGCGTCGACCATCTTGCGGGCCAGGTCCGGGTCCTCCAGGTCGGAGTCGTCCCACAGGATGCTGCGGTAGAGGATCGGGCCCATCAGCAGGTCGCCGAGCAGGTCCAGGTCGAGGTCGGAGCGGAGCACGCCCTCGTCCATGGCGCGGCGGATCAGGTCCAGCCCCGCGTCACGGCGCGGCTTGACCACCCGCTCGCGGTACACGTTGTGCAGCTCGGGCAGGCTCTGCATCTGGCCCATGGCGGCCTTGAGCACCCAGCGGGTGCGCTTGGCGAGGCCGCGCCGGCGCATGTAGTCGACCATCTCGATCAGGTCGGCCCGCGCGCCGCCGCCGCTCGGCTCCGGCATCGGGGCCTCCAGCTTGCCGACCACGTCGACGAGCAGAGCCTCCTTGTTGGGCCAGCGCCGGTAGATGGTGGCCTTGCCGACGCCGGCGGCGGTGGCGATGCCCTCGATGGTGAGCTCGGACATCGTGGTGCCGCTCGCCATGAGGTCCACCACCGCGGTGAAGATGGCCTGTTCGGCGGCCTCGCTGCGCGGCCGGCCGCGGCGTGCGGCGGCGCAGGCCTGGCCGGCGTCGGCGTCAGCGTCGGCGGCGCAGTCCTGCTCGGTGTCGGCGGTCGGGGTGTCCGTCTTCATCCCCGCTGTTCTCCCTCGCTGTCCCCGGGGCGCGCGGGCGCCGTCCGTGTCATGGGCGGTCCGTACGGCGGGCGGGGGCCCGCCGCCGGGCCGAGGCCCTGCCGACCGGGTGCACCGGTCGGCAGGGCCATTGTCTCTCGGCTGTCCTGCGGCCCGAGCCGTGGTCCGGCCCGAGCCGTCCTGCGGCCCGAGCCGTCCTGCGACCCGGCCGCCGGTCAGGCCTCCGCGGCCGCGGTCTCCCGGCTCGCGTCCGCCTGCTCGCCCGCCGGACCGGCCGGGGCGGCCGGAGCGCCGGGGGCGGCGGTGCGGCGCGGCAGCAGGAACCAGGCGACCAGCGCGCCGACCAGCGAGATGCCCACCGAGAGCGAGGCGACCACGTGCATGGCGTGGATGAAGGAGTCGTTCGCCGGGGCGATCAGGGCCTTGCCGCCGGGGATCCGGTCGGCGATGGCCAGGGTGGCCTCCAGCGACTCGCCGGCCTTGTCGCGCAGGTTCTCGGGCAGCTGGTTCAGCGTGTCGGACATCCCGTCGCGGTAGACGGTGGAGAGCACCGCGCCGAGCACGGCGACGCCCAGCGAGCCGCCGACCTGACGGAAGGTGTTGTTGACGGCCGAACCGGCGCCGGCCTTCTCGCGGGGCAGCGAGCCCATGATCGCGACGGTGACCGGCGGCATGACGTGCGCCATGCCGGCGCCCATCACCAGGCCGAGCACGATCAGCACCCAGATCGGGGTGGTGGCGGTCAGCACGATGTAGCCGACGAAGCCGAGCGCGACCAGCACCATGCCGGTCGCGGCGGTGGCGGCGACACCGAAGCGGTCGACCACCAGCCGGGCCCGCGGCGCGAACAGCAGCTGGGCGACGGCCAGCGGCAGCATCAGCAGACCGGCCTGCAGCGCGCTGTAGCCGCGCACGCTCTGGATGTAGAAGACGCCGAAGAAGGAGACGCCCATCAGCGCGAAGAAGATCACGCCGACGACCACCACGGAGGCGCTGAACACCTTGTTGCGGAACCAGGAGACGTCCAGCGCGGGGAACGCGGTGCGGCGCTCGAACCAGACGAAGGCGACCAGCGCGACCACACCGGTCAGGGTCGGTGCCCAGGCCTCGACGGCGGTGAAGTCGGCCAGCTCGCCGCCCTTGATGATGCCGTAGATCAGCGCGACCAGGCCGATGATCGACAGCAGCACGCCGACCGGGTCGAGCTTGCCCGGGTTGGGGTCCTTGGACTCGGGCACCAGGATCACCATCGCGATCACCGCGACGATCACGATCGGGACGTTGATCAGGAAGACCGAGCCCCACCAGAAGTGCTCGATCAGCAGGCCGCCGGTGATCGGGCCGATGGCGATGGCCAGGCCGACCGCGCCCGCCCAGATGCCGATCGCCTTGGGCTGCTCGGAGCGTTCGAAGACGTTCATGATGATCGCCAGCGTGGCGGGCATCGCGAGCGCGGCGCCGACGCCCATCAGGCCGCGGAAGCCGATGAGTTCACCGGGCGAGCCGGCCATCGCGGACAGCAGCGAGGCGATGCCGAAGACCACCATGCCGGCCAGCAGGGCGAGCTTGCGGCCGAAGCGGTCGCCGAGCAGGCCCGAGGTGAAGAGCAGCCCGGCGAACACCAGGGTGTAGGAGTTGATCGACCATTCCAGGTCGCTCTGGGTGGCGCCGAGGCCGACCGGAGCGGGGGTCGCGATGGTCTTCATCGCGACGTTGAGGATCGAGTTGTCGAGCACGACGACGAGCAGGGCGAGCACGAGGGTGCAGAGGATCGCCCAGCGCCGACGGTGGATGGCTTCCGGCACGCGGGGTGGCGCGGCTGCGGTGGTCATTGGTCTTCCCGTCCGTGTTGGCGTGGCACTGGCGGGCAATTCCGAGTCGGAAACGTCTCGTAACCCCCCGCACCAGAGTAGCGGGGAATACGATACGAGACGACCCCGTTTCGTAAAAACGAGGCAAAGTCCGAGGCCGCCGTCCGAGGCGACGGGCCCGGGTGTGTCACGGATCGCACCGGGACGAACGCACCCCTCTTTGCGCGCGCGCCGGGGCGTGCAAGCATGGAGGTGATCCGGGGACGCCGTACGGCGCCACGAGACGACAACCCTTCAGGAGTCCGTTCCATGAACGCTTCTTCGCCTTCGCCTGCCCAGAACCAGGCGTCGACCGCCACCCTCTACGGCGGGGTCACCAGCCGCCGCATCACCGTCCGCGACCTCGCCTCCGCCAAGCAGCGCGGCGAGAAGTGGTCGATGCTCACCGCCTACGACGCCCTGACCGCAGGCGTGTTCGACGAGGCCGGCATCCCGGTGCTGCTGGTCGGCGACTCGGCGGGCAACTGCCACCTCGGCTACGAGACCACCGTCCCGGTGACCATGGATCAGATGGTGATGCTCTCCGCCGCCGTCGTCCGCGGCACCAAGCGGTCGATGATCGTCGCCGACCTGCCGTTCGGCTCGTACCAGGAGTCCCCCGCGCAGGCCATGCACAACGCGGCCCGGCTGATGAAGGAGGCCGGGGTCGGCGCGGTCAAGCTGGAGGGCGGCGAGCGCAGCGCCCGCTCGATCGAGCTGCTGGTCGAGGCCGGCATCCCGGTGATGGCGCACATCGGCCTCACCCCGCAGTCCGTGCACGCCTTCGGCGGCTACCCGGTCCAGGGCCGCGGCGACGAGGCGGCGCACCAGCTGCTGCGCGACGCCAAGGCGGTCCAGCAGGCGGGCGCCTTCTCGGTGGTGCTGGAGGCCGTGCCGGCCGAACTGGCCGCCCAGGTCACCGAGCAGCTCGCGATCCCGACCGTCGGCATCGGCGGCGGCCCCGGCACCGACGCCCAGGTGCTGGTCTGGACCGACATGGCCGGCATGACGGCCGGCCGGGTGCCGAAGTTCGTCAAGCAGTACGCCAACCTGCGGGCCGTCCTGGGCGACGCCGCCCGGGCCTTCGACGAGGACGTCCGCGGCGGTGCCTTCCCCGCGGAGGAGCACAGCTTCCACTGACCGGCCGTCCGGCCCCGCTCCGAACCGAAGCGTCCGGCCCTGCTCCGAACCGAAGGGCTCGGAGCAGGGCCGCTGTCATGCCCGGACGGCGCTGACAGCGGCGTGACAGCCGCCTGGCAGCGGACCGCCGCGGCCGCCGCCGCGCTGACAGGGGGCTGACAGCCGGGGCGGACAACCTGGTGGCATGACACGAATCGCCACCGCCCCGAACGACCGGGGAGCCGCCGCCGGCAACGCCGTCGAGGTCCGCGGCATCGTCAAGCAGTACGGCACCACCAAGGCCCTCGACGGGGTCGACCTCACCGTGCGGGAGGGCACCGTCCTCGGCGTGCTCGGCCCCAACGGCGCGGGCAAGACCACCCTGGTCCGGGTCCTCTCCACCCTGATCAAGCCGGACGCCGGCACCGCCCACGTCGGCGGGTACGACGTCCTGCGCCAGCCCAAGCAGCTGCGCCGCACGATCGGCCTCACCGGCCAGTACGCCTCCGTCGACGAGCTCCTCTCCGGGTACGAGAACCTCTACCTGATCGGCCGGCTGCTCGACCTCTCCCGCCGTGAGGCCAGGACCCGCGCGAACGAGCTGCTGGAGCGGTTCTCGCTCACCGAGGCCGCCAAGCGGACCGCCAAGACCTACTCCGGCGGCATGCGCCGCCGCCTCGACCTGGCCGCCAGCATGATCGGCCGCCCCCGGGTGCTCTACCTGGACGAGCCCACCACCGGCCTGGACCCGCGCACCCGCAACGAGGTCTGGGACGAGGTGCAGCGGATGGTCGCCGAGGGCACCACCGTGCTGCTGACCACCCAGTACATGGAGGAGGCGGAGCAGCTCGCGAACGAGCTGACCGTCATCGACCGCGGCAAGGTCATCGCCAACGGCCTGGTGTCCGAACTCAAGGCCAAGGTCGGCGGCCAGACCCTCCAGGTCCGCCCGGCCGACCCGGCCGATCTGCCCGAGATGGCCCGCTGCCTGCGCGACAACGGCGTCAGCACCGCCACCTACTCCGCCGACACCGGCCTGCTCGCGGTGCCGATCACCGGCGACGAGCAGCTGACCGCGGTGATCGGCGTGCTCGGCGGCCGTGGCTTCGCGATCGCCGGCATCGACACCAAGGTGCCCAGCCTCGACGAGGTCTTCCTCGCCATCACCGGCAAGCCCGCCGACGCGGTGCCCGCCCCCAGCCTCGCCAAGGAGCCCGTCGCATGACCACCGCCACGCTCGCCCCCGCCCGGGTCGAGGACTCCCGGATCGGCCTGTCCGGGACGCTGCGCCACGTCGGCGCGCTGACCCGGCGCAACCTGATGCGGATCAAGGCCGACCCGGAGTCGATGTTCGACGCCGTGCTGATGCCGGTGATCTTCACCGTGCTGTTCGTCTACGTCTTCGGCGGGGCGATGGCCGGCGACCAGGAAACCTACCGGCAGTACCTGGTCCCCGGCCTGCTCGGGCAGACCGGCCTCACCCTCGCGATGGCCGTCGGCACCGGCCTCAACAGCGACTTCCAGACCGGCGTGATGGACCGCTTCCGGACCTTGCCGATCGGTCGGGCCTCCGTCCTGCTCTCCAAGATCGCCGCCGAGACCCTCCGCGGGCTGCTCTCCTTCGCGATCCTGATCGGCTTCTCGATGTGCATCGGCTTCGAGGTGAAGACCGGCCTCCTGGAGGTACTGGCCACGATCGGCCTGGCCCTGGTGTTCGGCATGTCGATCGTCTGGATATCGATGCTGCTGGGCATGGCGCTGCGCAGCGCCCAGGCCGTCCAGGGCGTGTCCATGCTGGTCCTGATGCCGATGCAGTTCGGCAGCTCGATCTTCGCCCCGACCAGCACCATGCCGGGCTGGCTGCAGTCCTTCACCAAGGTCAACCCGCTGTCCGCACTGGCCGACGCCTCCCGGGCGCTGCTCAACGGCCAGGGCCCGGTGGCCCACCCGGTGATGATCGTGATGATCTGGTCCGCCGCCATCACCGCGGTCTTCGCCCCGCTCGCGGTGGCCCGGTTCCGCAAGCGGACCTGACCCCTCTTCGAGGAAAAGGCCTCCGCCGGCCCTCCGCGGAAGGAGGGACGGCGGGCAGGGCGGCCGGCTGCCCGGGACAGGCGCCGGCCGTCGTCCGGGCCCGGCGGGCCGGTGACCAGGGGACGGTCACCGGCCGGCCGGGCCCTCACCGCTCGCCCGGCCGCTAGCCCGACTGCTCGTCCGCCAGGTCGACCGGCTGCTCGCCCGACTGCTCGCCGATCAACTCCTCCAGCAGCTCGTGGGTCTGCTGCTGGGTCATCTCGTCACCGCGGGCGCGGGCCTCCTCGAACGCCTCGGTGCCGAGCAGCTCCCGCAGGATGCCGACGGAACGCTCACGCTCGACCCGGTCGAGGTAGCCGCCCTTCGGGCCGTGCAGCCCGCCGTACGCACCGGTCAGCACGGCCGCCACCTCGGCCCGCGCCAGGTCCCCGTCGCGTTCGGCGAAGGTGCACAGCACCGCGATGACGGCGGGAACCACCATCACCGTCATGTGCTCGGCGAAGCCGCTCGCGGCCGTGAGCGAGCGCAGCAGCCGCCGGCCCTCGCGCAGCATGGCGAGGCCCCGGTCCGGGTCGCCGGCCCGGGCCGTGATCCAGCCCCGGGCGCTGGTCAACAGCCCGGCCACGACGCTCGGCGCGAAGCCGCCCACGTTGACCACCCCGAGCCTGTCCAGCTCGGCCAGGGCCGGCCCGTACTCGCCGCGCTGGGCGTGGATGCCGCTGAGCGTCAGGTGGCCGAACATCAGGGCGCCGGTGGTGGACTGGTCGGTGCCCGGGGAGACGATGGAGGCCAGCGCCTCCCGGATCACCCGCTCGCCGCGCTCCATGTCGTACTCCAGCAGGGCGGTGCCGAGGTGCACCTGCAGGATCGGGATCTCCTGCGGCGCCCCCAGCTCCTCGGCCAGCTCGATCGCCCGCGCGTACGCGGCCGCGGCGGCCTCGGACTCGCCCCGGTTGGCCAGGCTCTCGCCGTGGGCGGCCAGCGCCTGGGAGACCCCCCAGAGGTTGCCGGCCCGCTCGTACAGCTCCAGCGAGCGCTCGCCGTCCGCGACGCTCTGATCCGCACCGCTCGGCCAGTCGTTCAGCATCCGGGCCCGGACCTGCAGGATGAACGCCAGGTCGCTCGACCCGCCGTACTGTTCGCAGCCGCGCACGGCGTCGTCCAGCAGGTCCTTCATCAGTTCCGGCCGGCCGGACAGGAAGGCGCCGAACACTCGCATCAGCGCCGGGAACCGGTAGCCCTGCGGCAGCTCCGGGGTGTAGACGTCCAGCAGCCCCTGGGCGACGGCGGCCGCGTCTTGGTCGCCGATCACGTCCAGGTTCCCCTCGAACAGCCCGATCAGCTGGTACATCGCGAGCAGCCGACGGGCCTCCTCCACCACGCCGTCGGGCATCGGCACGCCGTACGCGAGCACGCCGCGCTCCAGCGGCACCGGCGGCGGGACGTCCGGAGCGAGCGGGTCCGGTCCCAGGGCGGCGACCGCGTTGTACCAGTTACGGGCCTCCATGCTGTAGCCGCGCAGCGACCAGTACCAGCTCATGCCGAGGCACAGGACCAGCGCCTGCTCCTCGTCCCGCAGGTCGACCGCGCGGCGCAGCACGGCCCGGATGTTGTCCTGCTCGCGATCCAGCACCGTCAGCCAGTGCAGCTGCTGGGGGCCGTGGATGTACCGGTCGGCCTCCGCGACCAGGGCACGGAAGTGCGCCAGGTGGCGGGCCTCGGTGGCGGCGCGCTCGGCGGCGGACCCGGCGAGCCGCTCGTCCGCGTACTCGTGGATGGTCTCCAGCATCCGGTAGCGCGGCAGGCTGGCGCCGTCCAGGTCGGCGACCAGCAGCGACTTGTCGACCAGCGACAACAGCAGGTCGGCGACCTCCCCGGGGGCCACGTCGAGGCCGTCGGCGCAGACCGCCTCGGCGTCCTCCAGCTGCCAGCCGCCGGAGAACACCGAGAGCCGGCGCAGCACCGCGCGCTCCCGCTTGCCCAGCAGGTCCCAGCTCCAGTCGACCACCGCGCGCAGGGTCTGCTGGCGCGGCAGCAGGGTGCGGCTGCCCGCGGTGAGCAGCGCGAACCGGCCGTCCAGCCGGTCGGCTATCTGGCGGGCCGTCATCACCCGCAGCCGGGCGGCGGCCAGCTCGATGGCCAGCGGCAGCCCGTCCAGTCGGCGGCAGATCTCGGCGCAGGCCGCCGGGTCGCCCTGCGGGTCGAAGCCGGGACGGGCGGTGGCGGCGCGCTCGGCGAACAGCCGCAGCGCGACCGGGTCGGGCAGCGGCTCGACCGGCAGCACCGTCTCGCCGGGCACGCCGAGCGGCTCGCGGCTGGTGGCGAGCACGGTCAGCCCGGGGCACTCGGCGAGCAGCACGTCGGCGAGGTCGGCGGCGGCCTGGATCAGGTGCTCGCAGTTGTCCAGGACGAGCAGCATCCGGCGGTGGCCGCAGTGCTCGACCAGCCGGCGCACCGGGTTCTCGACCCGCTTCTCGATCACCTCGGCGACCATGCTGGTGCTGTGCAGCACGATCTCGCGCAGGCCGAGCGCGGAGACCACGGCGGCGGGCACCGCGTCCGGGCTCTCCAGCGGGGCGAGTTCGGCCACCCAGACGCCGTCCGGCCAGGCCCCGGCGGACTGTTCGGCCCGACCGGCCTCGACCGAGAGACTGGTCTTGCCGGAGCCGCCGGGGCCGGTCAGCGTCACCAGCCGACGCTCCGTCAGCAGGTCGCGCAGCGCGGCGAGATCCGCCTCCCGGCCGACGAAGCTGGTCAGCCGGCTGCGCAGGTTGCCGCCGGCGCGCGGAGGTTGGGGCGTCGCGGCGGCCCTGGTCGGCTCCGGCGCCGGCGTCGATTCCTTCTCCGCGGCGGGGGCGAGCAACTCGGCGTACACGGACTG
The DNA here is from genome assembly GCF_055575755.1 of Kitasatospora sp. NPDC034035. Taxonomy (NCBI): domain Bacteria; kingdom Bacillati; phylum Actinomycetota; class Actinomycetes; order Kitasatosporales; family Streptomycetaceae; genus Kitasatospora; species Kitasatospora sp. NPDC034035. The sequence goes on from NZ_JBVISA010000017.1 coordinate 197,006, forward strand.
GAGTTGTCGGCCCGGGTCGACGCCGAGCTCGTCGGCCAGGGCGCGCCTGGTCCGCTCGTAGTGGCGCAGCGCGTCGGCCGTCCGGCCGCTCTCGCGCAGCGCCCGGATCATCAACAGCTGCAGTGGTTCGTCCAGCGGCTGCCGCTCGCACAGCTCGGCGAGTTCGGCGACCAGGTCGGCGGCCCGGCCGAGCCCGAGATCGGCGGTGATCCGGTGCCGGCGGGCCTCCTCGCGCTGGGCCTCCAGCCGGGCGGCCGGCCCGGTGCGGTCCGGCAGGTCGGCGAGGGCGTGGCCGCGCCACAGCGCCAGGGCGGCGCGCAGCCGCTCGGCGGCGGCCGCGTGGTCCCCGGCGTCCAGGGCGCGGCGGCCCTCGGCGCTCAGCCGCTGGAAGTCGGCGAGGTCGGTGCCGGGGCCGGTCAGCCAGTACCCGGCCGGGCCGGAGCCGATCTCGTCCCGGCCGATGGTGCGGCGCAGCCGGCCGACCAGGGTCTGCAGCGCGGCGGAGGAGTCCTGCGGCGGGTCGGCGTCCCACACCTCGTCCACCAACAGGTCGGCCGGCACCGGGCGGCCCTGCCGCAGGGCCAGTGCGGTGAGCAGCGCCCGGAGCCGGGCGCCGCCGAGCGGCACCGGGGTTCCGTCGTCGTGGTGGGCCGTGGTCGTCCCGAGGATGCCGTAGTGCACCGGACCATTCTGGTCGATCGGCGGGGGTACAGCCGCACAATTGTGCTGGCGGCCCCGGCGCCCCCTGCCCGCTGCCCCATGCCCGCTGCCCCATGCCCGCTGCCCGGCGTCCCCTGCCCGCGACGGAACGCGGCCGGGTGTTCGGACGTTCACCCGGAGCGGCTTGTCCGGTCACCGGCCCGCCCGGCATGATCGACCCCGGCCCGTATCCCGCCCTCCCCCTGCCCACGGAGCATCCACACCATGACCTTCGCCGCCACGCCGCGCTCCCGCAGCGAGGACCGCCGGATCAGCCCGGTGTTCTGGGTACTCCTCGCCATATTCGGCACCTCCGGCTGGGCGGTGTACTCGGGCTACGGCAACGCCTCGTTCGGGGTGTTCCTGTTCGTGGTCGCGGGCTGGATGGTCTCGCTCTGCCTGCACGAGTACGCCCACGCGCGCACCGCGCTGCACGGCGGCGACATCACCGTCGGCGCCAAGGGCTACCTCACGCTCAACCCGCTGAAGTACGCCAACGTGCTGCTCAGCTTCGTGCTGCCGATCGTCTTCGTGATCCTCGGCGGCATCGGCCTGCCCGGCGGCTCGGTGTGGATCGAGCGGCACCGCATCCAGGGCCGGCTCAAGCACAGCCTGATCTCGGCGGCCGGGCCGCTGGTCAACCTGGTGATCGCGGGGGCGCTGCTGATCCCGATCGGCGCGGGCTGGCTGGACGACCCGACGGTGCACGCGTTCTGGAACGGCTACGAGCTGACCATCTCGCCGTTCTCCGGCGCGCTCGGCTTCCTCGGCTTCCTCCAGCTCAGCGCGGCGGTGCTGAACCTGCTGCCGGTGCCCGGCCTGGACGGATACGGCATCGTCGAGCCCTGGCTGTCGTACAAGACGCGACGCGCCGTCGAGCCGTTCGCGCCGTACGGGATGCTCGCGATCTTCGCGCTGCTGTGGCAGCCCTCGGTGAACTCGTTCTTCTTCGGGATCGTCCACGACCTGATGAACCTCTTCGGCGTGGACCAGGACTACGCGACGCTCGGCCGGTACCTGTTCAGCTTCTGGAAGAACTAGCCCGGAACCAGCCCGAACCAGCCCGGAGCCAGCTCCTGCTAGCCCCGCTCGGCGGCCGAGGCGGCGGCCTCGGCGATCTTCGCCTGGCGGCGGTTCAGCCACAGCACGTTGCTGGCCACGCCGGCCAGCGGCACCCAGATCAGGCCCAGCCACAGGCCCTGGGTCAGCGAGAAGACGGCGGCCGCCAGCGCGAGGACGACGACGATCAGGGCGAGCAGGGACGTGCGGGGCATGGCGGAAGGCTCCTAGAACGGGTGCGGCCGACGAAACGGGTGCGGCCGGGCCGGGTTGCGGCCGCCACCCATTGTCGCCGACCTCACCTCCGGAGCGGGTCCAGGGGTGAGGTCGACACGGCGTCCATCGGTCACACGTCGGTGATCCGCAGGCCCGCGTGGGCCTTGTAGCGGCGGTTGACCGAGATCAGGTTGGCCACCAGCGCCTCGACCTGGTGGGCGTTGCGCAGCCGGCCCGCGTAGATGCCGCGCATGCCGGGGATCCGGGCGGCCAGGGCGCGCACGATGTCGGTGGCGGCCCGGTCCTCGCCCAGCACCATGACGTCGGTGTCGATCGACTCCACCGACTCGTCCTGCAGCAGCACCGCCGAGAGGTGGTGGAAGGCGGCGGTGACCCGGGAGTCCGGCAGCAGCGCAGCGGCCTGCTGGGCGGCGCTGCCCTCCTCCGGCTTCAGCGCGTACGCGCCCTGCTTGTCGAAGCCGAGCGGGTTCACGCAGTCGACGACGATCTTGCCGGACAGGTCCTCGCGCAGCGCGGTCAGCGTCGCGGCGTGGCCGTCCCACGGAACCGCGATGATCACCACGTCGCTCTCCCGGGCGACGGTGGCGTTGTCGGCACCGCGCACGCCGAGGCCCAGCTCGGCGGCCGAGGCCTCGGCCCGGGCGGCGTCCCGGGAACCGATGATCACCTGCTGGCCGGCCTTGGCCAGCCGCAGGGCCAAACCACGCCCCTGGTCACCGGTGCCGCCGAGGACACCGACCACCAGCTGCGAGACGTCCGGCAGCTCATGGGCCGGGTTTGTCGCTGAATCGAGGGAAGTCATGGGCCGATCCTGCCAAATCCCCGGCCCGGCGCGACATCCTGGCCCGCATGGACGCGGTGAGAGTTTCGGCACTCCGTGAACGGCTGTCCGGCACGGGCTGGTGGGAGACGGTCGGGGACTTCGCCGCGTCACTGCGGCACTCGGTGGAACGGCGGCGCGGGGCCGGCGGGCTGCTGCTGGTCGGCACCGAGGCGTACGAGCCCTGGCACCTGGCCGCCCACCTCGAGGACGAGGCCGCCTGGTCGGCCGTCCCCCGGCTGGCACCCACCCTGCTGCGGCACCGTCCACCGGTCGGCGCCCCACCCCACCTCGCGCACGGCCTGCGGCGGCTCACCGACGCCGGACGCGGCGCCACCGTCCTGGTGGTCGCCCCGAAGGCGGCCGGCACCCCGCTGCTGGAACGGGTGCACGACGCCCGACGGCACGGCGCGACCGTCCTCGCCGTCGACGGCGCCGCCCCCACCACCCCGAGCGACCTCGACGGGCTCGCCCACGAGCGACTGGCCGTCGGCACCGCCGCCGAGGAACCCTTCGACCTCGCCCAACACCTGGTCAGCACCGCCGCCGCACAGCCCTCCGGCCGCCGCACCACCCTCGACCGCCTCGCCGACCTGGCCGCCCGACTCACCGCGGCCCCCACGATCAGCCGCTGGTAGGCCCGTCGCCGAATCCGGCGGCGGGGACGGTGTTCAGGTGCTTGGAGCTCGGCAGCCACGCGGGCGACGGCCGCGCCCTAGACTGCCGGGCATGAAGACCGGGGGCTGGAAGCAGTGGGCGGCGGTGGTGGTCGTCGTGACCTCCGTGGTCGGCTCGCTCGGCTGGGCGCTGTCGCGAGGCAACAAGGTGGCGGACCAGGCCCGTCCCGCGGTCGGCACCACGCTCGACTCGCCGGTGCCGGACGTCGCGGCCCTGGCCGCCTCCTCCGAGGTGGCCGCCGCCGACCAGGCCCTCACCGCCGAGATCGACCGGCGGCTGGCCACGCTGCTCCCGGCGCTCTCCGGCGCCCAGGTGATCGGCGAGGGCGTCCAGGACGGCTGCGGGGTCGATCCCAGCCGGTCGGACGGGTTCGGGGCGCACTGGCCGGCCCCGAAGTGCCGTCGACAGGTGGTCAAGTACCTCGCGGTGAGCGGCGATCCGCAGCAGGCCCGATCGCGCTGGGAGCAGGCGATGACCGCCCAGGGCGCCCTGACCGTCGACTCCAACGCCTCGCCCCGGCCGGGCGAGGGACTCTGGTACGGCTTCCCGCGCAGCGACGGCGAGCACGACCTGCTCGGGGTGAGCCTGGCCTTCGACGAACGGAAGGACGCGGGCGGCCCCCCGACCCCGGGTGTGGGCTTCCCCTGGACGCTCTCCGCGCCGAACGCCGCCACGAAGGCCTGGGCCGACCGGGAGTCCAGGCCCGCGATGCCCGTGGACCAGGCCGCCGCCCAGGCGCTCGCGGGCGGGCGGCGCCTCGTCGTGCTGAGCGTGGACGAGGAGTACTTCACCGCCCCCGAGCCGCGCTGACCTGCCCGGCGTCGGCCTACTCGGCCCCGTCCTTCGGCTTGTCGGTCCACCGCGGGTCGTTGCGCCACTCCCGGTTGCGCTCGTCCGCGATCTGCAGCGCCTGAGCGGCCTCCGCAGGGCTGTCGTACGGCCCCAGGCGGTCCTTGGCCGGGCACTCCGGGCCCTCCTCGACCTTGGCGTGCTTGATGCAGTAGAACCACTCGCCGGGCTTCCCGGTCGGCTTGCGGTGGAATCCGAGGGGCATGGTGTTCTCCCGTTCAGTCGGTCGGCGTTCACAGCTGGGGTCGATACCGATCATTCCCCGGCCCGGGGGGCTCCGCACACCGCCCGTCCGGCCGGGGCCCGGCGACTAGACTCGCGGCCATGGCTCTCGTACCCGGCATCCAGTCCCCCACCCGCAAGGTCCCGGCACACATCGCGCGCCCCGAGTACGTCGGGCGGCCCGCCCCGACGCCGTACGCCGGGCCCGAGGTGCAGACCGCCGAGACGATCGAGAAGATGCGGATCGCGGGCGGGATCGCGGCCCGGGCGATGGAGGAGGCGGCCAAGCTGATCGCCCCCGGCGTCACCACGGACGCGCTGGACGCCGTCGCCCACGCGTACATGTGCGACCACGGCGCCTACCCGTCCGACCTCGGCTACCGGGGCTTCCCCAAGTCGGTGTGCACCTCGATCAACGAGGTGATCTGCCACGGCATCCCGGACTCGACCGTGCTGCAGGACGGCGACATCATCAACATCGACGCCACCGCGTACATCCACGGGGTGCACGGCGACCTCAACGCCACCTACCTGGTCGGCGACGTGGACGAGGAGTCCCGGCTGCTGGTCGAGCGCACCCGGGAATCCCTCAACCGGGCGATCAAGGCGGTCAAGCCGGGCCGTCAGATCAACGTCATCGGCCGGGTCATCGAGTCCTACGCCAAGCGCTTCGACTACGGCGTGGTGCGGGACTTCACCGGACACGGCATCAACACGTCGTTCCACTCCGGCCTGATCATCCCGCACTACGACAGCGAGCGGGCCACCGAGGTGATCAAGCCGGGCATGACCTTCACCATCGAGCCGATGCTGACCCTGGGCACCTACGACTACGAGATGTGGCCGGACGGCTGGACGGTCGTCACCAAGGACCGCAAGCGGACCGCCCAGTTCGAGCACACCCTGGTGGTCACGGCGGACGGCGCGGAGATCCTCACCCTGCCGTGACCCCGCGTCGGGGCCCGCCCCGAGCCCCTTCGGCCCGGAGGCGAGCGGGCGAGCCCCCGCCCCGAGCCGAAGGGGCGCGCCGGCGCCGAAAGGAAGAAGCGAAGAGGCCCCGAGGAACGAGGGGTCTTGGAGCGCCGACCGTCGGCACCGGGTCAGAGCGCCCCGGAGGCGAGCGGGCGAGTCACAGCGCCCGTCAGCCGATGAGCCACTGCTCCTCGGCGACGGCGCCCACCTCGGTGCAGGCGTCGGTCAGCACGTCCAGGACGCGCAGCGGGTCCGGCAGTGGCTGCTCGGGCCCGCGCAGCCACCGCACCTGGGAGCCGTCCGGCAGTGCGGCCGGCGGGAGCAGGGTGTACGAGCCGCGGCAGTGCCAGCGCAGGCCGGGGTGTTCGGACATGGTGTCCGGGGTGGAGTCGAGCGCGCTCGGCCACCACTCGTCCTCGTCCTGCGGGGTGCCGCGGGTGGCGGTGAAGAACAGGTAGCGGTCCTCGCCGACGGCGGCGACCGGGCCTTCGACGCCCGCCGCGGTGAGTCGTTCCAGCGCCAGCCGTCCGGCCTCGGCCGGGACGTCCAGGACGTCGTGCACCCGGCCGGTGGCGGTGATGAAGTTGGCCTGCGGGTCGCGGGCGAGCCAGCGGGAGAGCTGTTCGGGGTCGGTGGTGGCCTGGGTCTGCCAGGCGAAGGAGACCGGGTGCTGGGCCGGGGCCGGACAGGCCACCCGGTCACAGGAACAGCGGTAGCCGGCCGGGTGGGCGGCCGGGGCGAGCGGGAATCCGGCGCGTGCCGCGCCGAGCAGTTGATCGAGTCCTACGGCCGGGCCGTCCGGGTCCCCCGCCCGAGCCCGCTGACGCTCACGCTTCTGCCACCAGGTCGTCCACCTGCCGCCGGCTTCCATCGGGCCCCTTCCGCGCAACTGCCGTGCCTGGTGCGGCACAGCGTTCGACGTACCACTCGACGCAACGCACGGCGCCCCCCGCTGCTTCCCGGGGGTGCTCGACCTTGCCGTCCGCGCCCTGTCGACCGCGGCCCGGGGTCACCGGACGGCCGACGCCCGGGTCACGGTACGAAGTCGCGGCAGCACGCTGTCCGCGCCGGATCGGCCGGAGAGCACGCGGATTCGCGCCTCGCCCGGCCCGTACGGGGCCCGCTGACCCGGGTGAACCCCGAGGGCGTACAGGAAAGGATAGGGGTGCGCGGGCCCTCCGGATGACCGGGGGCGGTGCCTCTCCGGTCACACTCCCGCACGCACCCCGGGCACACTCCCGGCACTCCGCCCTCACGAGGCCTCCCGTTCCCCCTCCCACCGGGGTGTTCCCGGTCACCTCGGGGGGACCCCGGTCACCCGCGCGGAGGTGAGACCCTGGAGGGGTGAAGAGCGCGGACACCGCATTCGTCGGCGGCCCCCTGGACGGGAAGATCCTCCCGATCCCGCTGGGGCCGATGCTCGGCGTGCCCAAGAAGTACAAGGTCCCGGTCCCCGCGCACGGTGGGGTCGCCGCGCGCACACTGGTGTACGTCCGGGCCAAGCAGGTTCGGGGCCTGAGCTGGTTCTGGCGTTACGAGTACGACGAGGCGGCCTCCGCCAAGGCTTCCGGCTGACGGAGCCTCCGGCCGGCGGGCCGCCCGCTCCCCATCGCCTTCCCGGGAGGTCGGCATGGCCAGGACGGTACGACACCCGCGCAGTGACTCCCGGGCGGCGGTCGCGCACCACAACCGGCAGGTCGCCGGGGTCACCGGGGTGCTGCTGCTGGCGGTGAGCCTCTACACGGTGACGATCGGGCCCAACGGCTGGCTCTGGTTCGGTTGGGCGGTGCTGCTGCTGGTCTGCGTGGCCCTGTTCGTGGTCCGCCCGTAGGCAGCTCGTGGCCCGCCCGTGAGCAGCGGCACCGCCCGTCACGCCGGCCCGGTTCCCCCCGCGCCGGTCAGTCATCCTCGGCGAGGATGAGGTACAGCTTCTTGCGGGCCTCGGTCAGTACGGCGAGGCCCTTGGCGCGCTGCGCCTCGGTGCCGGTCCGCATGACCTGCTGGACCGCCTGGTCGACCGCGGCGAGCGCCTGGCCGACCTCCTGGACGGCCTCCCAGTCGACCTCCCGGCCGGCTTCCGCCCACGGCTCCGCCGGTCCGGCCTCGGCCACGGCCCGGCCCGAATCGGTGAGCGAGACCAGCCGCTTGCCGCCGACCTCCTCGGCGGTGATCAGGCCCTCCTCCTCCAGCAGCTGGAGGTTGGGGTAGATCGAGCCCGGGCTGGGCCGCCAGGCCCCGCCGGTCCGCTCGGTGATCTCGGCGATCATCTCGTAGCCGTGCATCGGCCGTTCCTTGAGCAGCGCGAGCAGCGAGGCGCGGACGTCGCCGCGTCGGGCCCGGCCGCCACGCCGCCCGTGCGGGCCGCCCCGCCGGCCGCCGTGTCCGCCGAAGCCGTGCCCGAAGGGGCCGCCCATCGGCCGCCCGGGGCCGCCGCCGCCGAACGGCGGACCGAACCCGCCGAACGCCTCCCGGCCTTCGAAGCCCTCCCCGGGCATCTCCCGGAACTCGGGCCCCGGCCCACGCCGGCGACCGCCGCCGCGCGGGCCCTCTCCACGAAATCGCATTCCTGAGCGCATGGCGCCCACCTCCTGGTTCGCCGAAACAGTCGAGTTACTGTCTCGATAGTTCGACGATATATCGGTGACTGTCGCTCGTCAACGACTGGCCGATAGCCCGCCGACAGTTCCCCCGACGATTCCCCGACAGCCCCCTGCGCCGTTCCCGACACGGCCGCCACGCCCCGGGCGCGTCCACCACCCAGCCGCTACGGTGGCGGGCATGGCCGGAGAACGAGATCTTGCGACGCTGCTGCGCGGAATGCGCCCGCAGCTCAACCCGGGGCGGTACGTCTACTGCACGCTCCCCGCGAAGGTGCCCGCAGGCATGCGGCCGGTGGTGACCGTCGCCGAGCCCGAGGGGGTGACGGTGGTGGTCACCCAGGAGGAGGCGGACGCGCTCGGGCTGCGCTACGAGTACGTGGCGGCCTGGATCACCCTGCAGATCCACTCGGCCCTGGAGGCCGTCGGCCTGACCGCGGCCGTGGCCGGGCGGCTCGCCGAGGACGGGATCAGCTGCAACGTGGTGGCCGGCTTCCACCACGACCACCTGTTCGTCGCCGCCGACGACGCGGAACGCGCCGTCCGTGCCCTGACGGAGCTCGCCGAACGCTAGAGCCCTTCCTGGGACTCCCGCCGTCCGCCCGACAGTCCCGCCGGGTGGCCGCCACCGACCGGGCCTTCGACACTGGGAACAGCCGCCCCGCCGGGGGCGGCCCCACCGGAAGGAGACGGCCGCCATGGCCATCTGCGTGACCTGCGGCAACGACTACTGGCTGGCCTTCGAGATCAAGACGGTCACCGGCGACACCTACACGTTCGACAGCTTCGAGTGCGCGATGGAGAAGCTCGCGCCGCGCTGCGAGCACTGCAACGTCCGGATCGTGGGCCACGGCGTCGAAGTGGCCGGGATGTTCTTCTGCTGCGCCAACTGCGCCCGGGTCAACGGCGGCCTCGGCGAGCAGATCCGCGACGCCGTGGGCGCGCATCCCGCGTAGTCGCGGGGCGTTCCCGCCCAGGAGGCGGGCCCCTCGAAGGGGCGGGGAGCGGGCGGAAGAGTCGGCCTGTACGCCGGGTACAGGCCGGTCCCGTGTCGATCATGTCTTGACCTGCGCGTTTGCATGATCTTTTCGGCTGCTCGCGTCCCCGGGGACTTCTCGGGGACTTTCAGTCGATGGCGGTGAACCACGCCTCGATGGCGGAGAGTCCGCGAGCTCCGGCCTGGGGCATGAAGTGAGTGTAGGTGCGCAGGGTGAAGGCCGGGTCGGAGTGTCCGAGCCACGCCGCCAGGGAGACGATCGACTCGCCTGCCTCGAGCATGACCGAAGCGTACGTGTGCCTCAGCACATGAAATCCGTGTTCTCGGCTCGGCTCCCAGACCCGGGTTGCCTTCTCCCCTGGCTTCGGCTTCGGGAGAGGCGGGATCACCCCCGCCTCGGCGAGCGCCGGCTTCCATGCCTTCGTGTTCCAGGTGGTGCGGTTGATCGCCCCGTGTCGCGTGGTGGTGACCAGCAGCGGGACGGTCACCGTACGCCGCTTCTCGCGGGGGAGGTCCGGCTCCTCCGGGTCCAGCCACGGCAGGGTCACGAGGACGGGCTTCAGCCGCTCCTGATGCACCTGCAACCGCATGGCAAGAGCAGCCGTCAGCGGCACGTCGCGCTCCTTGCCGCCCTTCGGCGGGCCGAAGTACAGCTGTGAGCGGTGCCGCAGGATCTGCCGTTCGATGTGCACCGAGTCGCCCCGGACGTCCTCCGGGCTGAACGCGAACGCCTCACCCTGACGCAGACCGCACCCGACACCGAGGTCGAGCGCGACCTGGTAGCGCTCGGAGAGCCCCCGGCGAACACCATCCACACGCGGCTGATCCCATGATCGCGCCTTCCGCTCCGGCTTCTTCGGCGGCTTGATGCTGCTGTTGCCCTTGCAGGGGTTACGAAAGATCCGCTTGTCCTCGACCGCAGCCTGCATGATCGCCTTGAGATAGATCCAGGCGATGTGCGCCGTGCCGGCTCCGACTGAGCGCTGCACATCGGCGGACCACTTTCGGAGTTCGGCAGCGCCGATGTCCCGCAGCTCGGTCTCGCCAAGGTGCGGCAGCAGGTGTCCCCAGATCCGGTAGCGCATGCTCTCCAACGTCTGCGCTGGGTGGACCTGTGACGGCCACCAGTGCTTCTCGACGTACTCGCGGAAGGTGATCTCACCGTCGCGAACGTCTACGAACTCGCCGCGACGTGAGTCGGTTTGAGCTTCGGCGAGCCATGCCTTGGCATCTGCGACCGTGTCGAATGAGCGGTCCTGAACGCCTGGGATCCCCTTCACCCGATAGCGGGTGCGCTTCCCCCACAGTTCGGTGCGTTCACGCTTGCCCGTCTCCTTGTTCGGCCGCTTCTTGAGCCACCTGTCCTCTATGTACCCTGCCACTCGAGACCTCTTCTGTTCCGTTTGCTCACGTGCCCGGCGCACCCCGTGTCGCGCCCACCACACAGACGACCTCCGCGTGCACGAAATTCCGCATGCAGAGGACCTTTTCAATCACTTGTTCGCACTGGCCGGACCGGTTCCCATCCAGCCCCTAGGTCGTCATCGTCGAGCCACTGGGGCGCGTCGAGCGCGACTTCGACGGCTTGTTCAGCGGGTTGAGCACCGGGTTCGACCGCGAATCGGCCTCCTGCTGTTCGGTCAGCCACGCATCGAGCAGATCTCGGCGGTACATGACCCGGCCGCCGGGGCCCATGCGGAAACTGGGAGGCCCCTGCCGCCTATGGCGCCACACATACAGGGTGTTCATCGAGATGCCGAGGTACTTCGCTGCGTTCTGCACGTTCAGAAAAGCTGTCTCGACAGTGGACTGGGGCTGACTGCGCATCGCGTATCTCCGGGTGACCAGACGTCGTCCACCGACGGGTATGCCGGTGTCCCACCGGCCGCATGGCGGGCATACGGCGAGCCGCTGGCGGGCAAGGAACAGGATCCGGATAATCCCCGGTTTGGCGCGGCTGCGATGACGTGGTAGTGAGCGCACTTCAGATCGGCTATGCCGTGCGAGCCGAGCCAAGTTCCTGGGTCAACAGTGAGCCGAGGGCATCCCCATGGGGTTCGAACCTGCGCCGTTCGAGATGTTGCAAGCTCCAACAATGGCGTCTACCCGTCCCGAGCGCACCTATATGTGCGGACGGCCTGACAGCTCTATTGGTGAATAGATGTCAGCAAGCGGGCCACGACAGCGCAGACGGCGCCGTCTCAGATTTCTGCTTTAGAGCTCGTAATACGATCTCGTGGATGTGGGCTGGTGGGCCGTGTCCGGTGTGAGGATTCGTCCGTTGGTGGTGGCGTGAGTGCACCGTGGATCGTCGACGACGAGCTGTGGAACCTGGTCGAACCGCTGCTGCCACCCTGGCCGGAGCGGGCTCCGGGTCCGCGCCCGGTAGACGATCGACTGTGCCTGCAGGGCGTGTTGTTCGTAC
>NZ_JBVISA010000018.1:0-28000 GCF_055575755.1 Kitasatospora sp. NPDC034035
CTTCGCCGGCACGATCTTCCGCGAAGACGTCCGGCGCGGCACGGCCGAGCGCTTCATCGAGGCACCGCCCGGTGCCATGGCGGCCGGTGTGGACTTCGACCGGCGCAGCGACCTGCTGTTCGTCGCCGGCGGAACCGGCGGCAAGGCCTACGTCTACGACGTCCGCACCAAGGCGAAGGTCGCCGACTACACCTTCGGCGACCCGCAGACGTCCTTCGTCAACGACGTGGCGGTGACGCCGTACGGCGCGTGGTTCACCGACTCGTACCACCCGCAGCTGTTCTTCGTGCCCGTCGTGGCCGGCGCACTCGGCACGCCGCGCACCCTGCCGCTGAGCGGGCCGGGCGCGGGCGGCTCCCCGGGGAACTTCTTCATGAACGACGTCATCGCCACGCCGTCCGGCGACACGCTGCTCGTGGCCGCCACGACGCCCGGCAAGGTCTACACGGTCAACCCGGCCACCGGGGTCAGCCGGGAGATCGCGGGCGTCAACGCGCCCAGCGTGGTCAGCCTGGTGCTCGAAGGGCACCGGCTCTGGGCGGTGCAGCTCGACGACAGGATCAGCCGGTGGCGCCTCGACGGCGCCCTGAGCCACGGCATCCCCGACGGCACGATCACCGACCCGCTGTTCGACCAGCCCGTCTCGGCGGCGAAGGTCGGCAGCAAGCTCGCCGTCGTCAACTCCCACATCTACAGCGGCACCCCGCCCACCAGCCCGGCTTACGAGGTCCTCCTCGTCGGTGCGTGACCGAAGGACCGCCGAGGCGTAGCCACCCGCTCGTGGCGACCGCTCATTTCCCCGGGGTGAAGCGGCCTCGGACCGCGTGCGCGCCGTCGCCGGACGTGGCTTGCACGGCGTAGCCGTCGGGATCGGCGTCGCGCGTGCCCGCGGTGTGGTTGTACTGCACCGCGAAGAGGCTTTGCGCGGCCGGCACGGTTCGGCCCGGCTTGAGCTCCCAGCGGTAGACGACGGCACCGTCGCTCTCCTGCACGGTGACGGTGAAGTCGTCGCCGGGCCCGGTCTGCCACTGGCCGGTGCTCTCGACGCCGCCGGTCTGCGCGATGCGCACTTCCACGGTGAGCGCGGTCAGCGGCTGGGCGGTGTCGAGGGTGAGGGTGCTCTGCGCCCAGAAGACGGTGCTGTGCGGATCGACGGACCCCTGCGCCGACAACGGCCCGTCCGAGACCCGGTCACCGGCCGGTGCGGCCGGGTTCGTCCCGGTCGACGACGGCCGGGGCGTGGTGGTCCGCTGCGGATGCTCCGGTACCGGCGGCGGGGCCGAACCGCCACTGGCCGGCGCGGAGGGCGTGGCGCTGGGTGGTTCACCCGGGGGCGGAACGGTGAGCGTGGTCCCGACGTCCGGTCGGGCCGGCGCCACCGGGAGGACCCCGGCGACGGCGAGCCCGGCGACGGCCAGGATGCCGGCCGCGGCCGAGCCGGCGAGCACCACTTTGGGCCAGGACCGCGCGAGCTTCGGTACCCGGTGGCGGGCCGGGGTCGCCGCCATACCCCGGTGCACCCTGGCCAGCATCCGGTCGCGGTCGGGCTGGTGGGCTTCGGCGGCCTCGCGCAGCCGCCGGCCGATCTCGTCGTTCACCGGCTCCTCCTCTCCGCCGCCAGGTCCCCGGCCGCCCGCCCGCCGAGCAGGCGTTCCAGCTCGGCCAGTCCCTTCGAGGTCTGGCTCTTCACGGCACCGACCGAGATGCCCAGCGCCCGCGCGGTGTCCTTTTCCGACAGGTCGAAGGCGTGCCTGAGGATGACGCAGGCCCGCTTCCCGAAGGGCAACCGGTCCAAAGCCACCCGCACGTCCACCACGGCGGCCACGTCGGGGCTCCGTTCCTGCTGCGCACCCGGCGACCAGAACAGGGCGATCCGGCGGCGTTCGCGCGTCGCGCCGCGGACCCGTTCCCGCGCCAGGTTCGCGACCACCCCCCGGGCGTAGGCCAGGGGGTGGTCGGCCGCGCGCAGCCGGTCCCAGCGCTGCCACAGGGCGATCAGGGCGTCGGCGGCGATGTCGTCGGCGGCGTCCGTCTCGCCGGTCAGCAGGAACGAGAACCTGGCCAACCCGGCGTAGTGCCGTTCGAAGAACTCGTGGAACTCCGCCGACGTGTCATCGAGGAGCATGTGTCTCGGGTGCTCTCTTCCTACCCAGGTGCTGGTGCCCGCCCTCAGGAAACGTCGCCGTACAGCACACCACGGGCCGCCGCGGAGCCCAGGTAGACCCGGCCGTAGACGTCGGGGTCGCCGGTGATGACGTTGATGTTGCTGCCGCCGAACTGGTGCTGGTCGTCGTTGATCCGGACCCAGGTCGAGCCGCTGTCGGTGGAGCGGAACAGTGCGATGACGCCCTTCACCTTCCCGCTGAGGTAGAGGGCCTGGTAGCCGGCGCCCGGCGCCGCCTTGCCGAAACCGATGGCGCTCGCCCCCTCCACGCCGTCGAGCTTGCGGAAGCTCGCCCCGCCGTCGGTGGAGTGCCGCAGGCCGTTGCCCCCGCCGGCGATCCACAGGTCTCCGGCGACGCCCGGGACCGCCTTGAGCTGCCCGTCGCCCAGACCGGTTCCGCGGGCGGTGAAGTGCCTCCCGCCGTCGGTGCTCGCGTACAGGGTGCCGCCGCTGAGGGCGTAGAAGGTGTTGGCCGCCGAGCGGTCGGCCACCACGGTCGCGTCCTTGGGCAGGCCGGAGGCCGCCGCCCAGGACGCGCCACGGTTGGTGGAGACGAACGGGACCTGGCCCGCCGGAGCCCACACCACGGTGGCGCCGTCCGCCGAGACGGCCGTGGACCCGCCGCCCGCGTCGGCCACCGGAGCGCTCGGGAACGGGGCCCAACCCGCGCCGCCGTCGGTCGAGTAGGCGCCGTGCTGCTGGCCGCCGAGGCCGACCCGCACCATGAACTCCGGTTTCGCCTGGGCGAAGTCGATACCGGTGGTGTTGGAGAACAGCGGCCCGCTCAGCGCCTTCGCGGGGACCTTGGTCAGGTCGTCGTGCCGGAATCCGCTGACGTCGCCGAGCGCGCTGATCAGCGGGAGGCCCGGCGGCTTGGCCAGCCCGAGCGTGGCGGTCTCCTCCAGGCCCTTGGCCGGGACGGTCCAGTGCGTCGGGCGTCCGCTGTCCGCCGCCGTCACGTCGTTGCTCCCCCACATGCCCGACCCGGTGCCGTAGAGCACGTGCCCGGAGTCGAAGGGGTCGATGGCCAGCGCGCCCATCCAGTGCCCGATGCCGGTACCCACGTACGGCGCCGCGGAGTTGTCCCGCTCCGAGGTCGCGCCGAACGCCTTCCAGGTGGCGCCGCCGTCGGTCGAGCGGTAGAGCTCGTCGGAGGGCCACCAGCGGTCCAGCGTGGTGACCATCACCGTCGACGGGTGCTGCGGGTCGACCGCCAGCCCGGCGAAGCCGTAACTGCCGCTGGACGGCGAGACGTTCTTCCAGGCTCCGGTGGACGGCGTGTACTTCCACACCGATCCGGCCGTCACCCCGTTCGGGCCGGGCGCGTTGGTGTACGTCAGGTAGAACGAGCCGTCGCCGGACAGCACGCCGTGCTGCGGCAGTTGCCCCGTGGGCTGGCCGGTGACGGCCTGCCAGGTGGTGCCGCCGTCGGTGGAGCGGTACAGCGAGGTGGACTTGTCGGCCACGCCGACGTAGATCGTCCGGCTGCCGGACGGGCCGAAGGTCACGAAGGACAGGCCGACCCCGCTGCTCGCACCGTCCTTGACGGGGAAGCCGCCGACCTGGCTCCAGGTCGCGCCGTAGTCGGTGCTGCGCCACAGGCCGTTCTTGCGGGTGCCGAGGTAGAGCGTGCCGTGGTTGTCGGGGTCCACCACCAGTCGCTCGCCCATGGACCGGCCGTCCTCGTTGCCGCCGAGCTTGAACGGCAGGTCGGTGCGCTGGAACGTCCGGCCCTGGTCGGTGGAGCGCAGGATCGCGCCGTTGCCCGCCCAGTCGTTGGTGTAGGTGCCGCTCGCGAGGTACAGGCGGTTCGGGTCGACCGGGTCGGTGGCCAGGCTCTCGATCCCCAGCAGGTTCCAGTCCGCCCCGCCGATCCAGTCGGTCAGTGAGGTCCACCGTCCGGCGGCCGCGTCCCAGCGGTACGCGCCGCCGATGTCGGTCCGGGCGTACAGCAGGTCCTTGCGGGCGGGGTTGAAGACCAGTCCGGTGACGAACCCGCCGCCGACGATCTGCGCGTTGTGCCAGGTGTACCCGCCCGTACCGGACACCTTCACCAGCTTCCACTGCTGGTTGGTGGCGCCCCGGTCCGCGTACTGGATGAGCGGGACGCCCTCGTCCTTGCCACCGCCCCACACGTCCAGCACCATGCCACTGGCGCGGGAGACGAACTTCACCGCGCCGTCCCCCGCGTCCGCCATCCGCCACTGCTGCGCGGCGGAGGCGTGGTCGCTCTGCTGCTCGACGGCGGCGGTGGACTGCGCGGAGTCACCGCGCACCCCGAGGACCTTGCGGCTGCTGCGGTTCTCCAGTTCGTAGTAGCCGTCCGCCGCCAGCCGCAGCCGCCACTGCTGGCTCACTGCCCCGGCCACGCGGTTCATCTGCCGGGCCCAGGCGCCGTCGGCGGCGTCCGCACCGGGCACGTCCAGGGCCTTGTCGCTGCGGACGGACACCAGCGTGTAGTAGGCGTCGGGGTCCACCGAGGCGGCCTTCGAGTCGGCCTGCACGAACAGCAGGTACGGGCCGAGCACCCCGGGCACGCCCAGCGCCAGGCCCAGCGTGGTCCAGCGCCGACGGTGGCGCCCACGGGGACGCCGCACGCCACCGGCCGCGCGGGTGCGCCGGCCACGGCCGTCCGCGGTGGGATCCGTCTCGTTCATGGGTGCTACTCCTTGCTTCGGCCCCGCTGACGCACACCCGTCTGGTCGGGGTGCGCGCCGGCGGTCGGCGGTGGGATCGGACGATCCGTGGGCGTGACGCCCTCGGTGTCGCCTGTCAGTTGCCGCCGTCGCGGGGGAGGTTGCCGCCCGTTCGGAAACTTTTCGGCCGAGCCGTGAGCGGGAGGCACGGGAGCACCTCCCGAGGGCGCGCGTCCGGGTGGCGGCTTTCCAGAGCGGAAGGCTCCCTGCCGTTCGAGGCAACAGGATGTTAACGAGATCGGCACAACTTGCGCCCGGAACGCGTCTTTACTCTTCTCATGGCCGTGCTTTACTCACTCTTGACGCGCCATCAGGCCGCCGGAGCGGCTCCGATGGCGACGCGGCCCAGCGGCGTGCCGCGCCCGTCGTGCTGACGCACCCTTCCGCCTGGAACGCACGTTTCCGAGGCACCGCCCCGTCCATCGCTCCTCCGGCCGAAACCGCCGGGGTCACGAAGGAGGCACAAACCCCATGGATCCGCTCATCGACCGGGCCCGGGCCTTCCCGCAGCGCGCCGGCGACACCGGCCGGGAACTCACCGGCCTCGCCGCCGGCCAGGCACCCCAGGCCCTCTTCATCACCTGCTCGGACTCGCGCGTGGTGCCCGCGCTGATCACCAACGCCGACCCCGGCGACCTCTTCGAGCTCCGCACCGCCGGCAACATCGTCCCCGCCTACCGGGACGAGCTCGCCTCGGGCGAGGCCGCCACCATCGAGTACGCCGTCGAGGTGCTCGGCGTCCGCGACATCGTGGTCTGCGGCCACTCGCACTGCGGTGCCGTCGGCGCCGTGGTCCGCGGCGAGGACCTCAGCGTCGTTCCCGCCGTCCGTGCCTGGTTGCGCCAGGCCGACCGGGCCGACCTGGGCGCGGACGGCGCGGACGTGTTCGATCCCACGGTCGCCGGGCCCGTGCAGCGCCACGTCCTCACCCAGCTGGACCGGCTGCGCGGCTACCCGGCCGTCGCGCGGCGGCTGCGCGAGGGCGGGATCCGGCTGCACGGCTGGTTCTACGAGATCCACACCGGGCTGGTGCTCGCCCACCGGCCCGACAGCAACCTCTTCCTACCGCTGTGAGTTCGCGTGAGTCCGCTGTGAAGCCGCTGCGAATCGGGGTGCCCCGTCGGTGATCCACGGCCCCCAGCCCAGCAAAGCCCGCGCCCCGCGGCGCCACCACCACCCTCCGGACCGACACCGTCCGCACCGCTACTCTCCCGAGGACCCGATGACCCGTCGTCCCGCCCTTCGGCTGAGCACTCTGCGCTCTGACCTCCCCGCTTCCATCGTCGTCTTCCTGGTCGCGCTCCCGCTCTGCGTGGGCGTCGCCGTCGCCTCCGGTGCACCGGCCGAACTCGGCCTGATCACCGGCATCGTGGGCGGCCTGGTGACCGGGCTGATGCCCGGCAGCAGCCTCCAGGTGTCCGGCCCCGCCGCCGGCCTGACCGTGCTGGTCTTCGCCGCCGTCCAGGAACACGGCCTCGCCACCCTCGGCGTCATCACCGCCGTGGCCGGCCTGCTCCAACTCGCCATGGGCGCGGCCCGACTCGGCCGACTGTTCCGGGCGATATCCGTCTCCGTCGTCCACGGCATGCTCGCCGGGATCGGTCTCGTCCTGATCGCCGGTCAGCTCTACGCCTTGGCCGACGCCAAGGGACCGGCCGACGGCCTCGCCAAACTGGCCGGCCTCCCGGGCCTGGCCGCCGATGTCGCCAGGGGCCCGCAGGCCCTCGCCGCCGCCGCGATCGGCGCCGCGACGGTGGCGGTCCTGCTGCTCTGGACGCGTCTGCCCGCCCGGGTCCGGAGGGTGCCCGCACCGCTCGCCGCCGTCGCCGCCGCGACGGCCGTCACCGCGCTGTTCGACCTGCCCGTCGCCCGGGTCCGGGTGGCCGGTCTCGCGGGGGTGGTCCACCTGCCCGGCGGCTCCGAACTCGCGGCGCTCGGCAGCCTCGGCGTCCTCGGCACGGCGCTCGCGTTCGCACTGATCGCCTCGGCCGAGAGCCTGTTCAGCGCCGCGGCCGTCGACCGCCTGCACGACGGCCCGCGCACGGACTACGACCGCGAGCTGCTCGCGCAGGGCGTCGGCAACACCGTCTGCGGAATCCTCGGCGCGCTCCCGATGACCGCCGTGATCGTCCGCAGTGCTGCCAACGTGCAGGCCGGCGCCCGCACCAAGGCCTCTCGGGTCCTGCACGGACTGTGGCTGCTGCTCTTCGCCGCACTGTTCCCGGCCGCGCTCTCCGCCATCCCGCTCGCCGCCCTGGCCGGCGTCCTGGTGCACGCCGGCGCCAAGCTGGTCCCGGTCCGTACGCTGCGCCCGCTCTGGCGGGCCGATCGCGGCGAAGCGGCGATCCTGACGGTCACCGCCCTGACCATCGTGGTGACCAACCTGCTCGAAGGCGTGCTGCTCGGCCTGCTCCTCGCGGTGCTCAAGAGTGCCTGGGACACCTCGCACCTCCACATCGCGGTCGTCGATCCGGCCGACGGTGCCGTGCGCGTGACCCTGCACGGCAACGCCACCTTCCTTCGGCTGCCCCGGCTGCTGGAGACCCTGGAGTCCCTGGAGGAACTGCCCGCCGACCGGCCCGTCCGGCTCGACCTCTCCGGCGTGCGCCACCTCGACCACGCCTGCCGCACCGCCCTGGAGCAGTGGCAGGAGCGCCACAACCGCAGCGGCTCCGCCGAGTTGGTCGGGCTCCCGGTAGCGGTGGCCTGACCGGTCCGGCGCCCGGGCGGTCGGCAGGTTTCCGCGCTCGGGGATCGCCCTGGCCCCGTCGGTTCCCGCCTTCCGCACCGGACTCCGGAACCTCTCTTGCGCGCAGAGGACCGCATGGAGAGAGGACTGCATGGAGAGAGGTCTGCGCGGAGAGGCGGGCGGAGGGGAGACCGCTCACCGATCCGATCCTGATCCGAACGCGCTGAGTGCCGAACCCCTCACCGCTCGCTGTCGCCGTGCGGGCAGCGGGACAGTGATCTCGGCATTCACCTCCGTGGCGCGGATGTGAGCGTTAACTTGGCAATGTAGACAGATGTGAGCACCCTGCGTGGCTGGTATGAAGGGAGCCGCCCTTTGAACCGAGGGTGACGAATTGGCCTGGACCTGGTCGCGTACTGTGGTCGACAGCGCCGAGGAGGGGACTGCGAGTGGGAACCGAGAGTGCCGGGACGGAACAGCGCCAGCCCGTGATGTCGGACGTGGCGAAGCTGGCGGGGGTGTCCCATCAGACGGTGTCCCGGGTGCTCAACGGTGCCCCGCACGTGCGGCCCGGCACCCGGGACCGGGTGCTGGCGGCCATACGGGAGCTGGACTACCGGCCCAACTCCGCCGCCCGCGCGCTCGTCACCCGTCGCTCGCAGACTCTCGGCGTGGTGAGCTTCGACTCGACGCTCTATGGCCCGGCCTCGATGCTGGACGGCATCGAGCGGGCCGCGCGCAGCGCCGGCTACTTCGTGAGCGTGGCCAGTCTGCGTTCCCTGGACGGCCGGTCGGTCCAGGAGGCCGTGGACCGGCTGCGCGACCAGGGCGTGGAGGGCGTCGTCGTGATCGCGCCGCAGACCTCCGCCGTCAGTGCGGTCGCTCGGCTCTCCAGCTCGGTGCCGATCGTGGCGGTCGGGTCCGGCAACCAGACCCGGGTGCCCATGGTGTCGGTGGGCAACCGCTTCGGTGCCGGGGAGGCCACCGGGCACCTGCTCGACCTGGGGCACCGTACCGTGCACCACCTGGCGGGGCCGGCCAACTGGGTGGAGAGCCAGGACCGCGAGGAGGGCTGGCGCCTCACGCTGCAGGCGGCCGGAGCCCCCGTGCCGGACGTGGAACGCGGCGACTGGAGCGCCCGCTCGGGCTACCAGGCGGGACTGCGGATCGCGCAACTCCCCGACGTCACCGCCGTCTTCTGCGCCAACGACCACATGGCCCTCGGCCTGCTGCGCGCCCTGCACGAGGCCGGCCGGTCGGTCCCCGACGAGATCAGCGTGGTGGGCTTCGACGACATCCCCGAGGCCGCCTACTTCATCCCGCCGCTGAGCACCGTGCGCCAGGACTTCGGCGAACTCGGCCGCCGCGCCCTGGAACTGCTCGTCGGGGAGTTGGAGAGCACCGCCCCCTCGCCGACCCATGCGCAGATCACCCCGGAGCTCGTGCTGCGCCGCAGCGCGGGCCCGGCCCTCCGACGGTGAACCGGTAGCCGATCCGCAGCGGCCCCGATCACCCGGATCGCGGGCTCCGGTCGCGGACCTGCCTTGACAGCATCTTTGTTAGCGCTAACAATCATCGTGAGCGTTGACGACAACGCCCTTCCCACTCCGTCGGCCAGGCCACCGCATCCCGCTTCCGTTTGCCTGGCCGACGGCCACTCGTTCCGCCCTTCAGAGGGAGAGGTGGCGGAACGGAGCCTGTCGCCGGTGTGCTCTGCCCTGCCCCGGCCGACGACCGCACCGGCGACAGGCCACCCTGCAGACTCCCCACCAAGGACGAGGAAAGTGTTCGACGACCTCGCCTCATCCTGAACCCCTCATCCCGAACTCCTTTCCCGCACCCCGTTGAACGGAGAGCAGCCCGTGCCCAGAGACGTACTCGTCTCCCCCGGCGACCTGATGGTGGCCCAGGAGGTCGCCGGGGTCATGCCGGACGGCCGGCGCATCACCCGCTGGACGTTCGGCTCCCGGGCCGGGGTGACGGCGGAGGTGCTCAGCCTGGGCGCCCGCCTCCAAGCCCTGAACGCGCCGGACCGGGCCGGGCGGACGGCCAATGTGGTCCTCGGCGGCGGAAGCATCGAGGACCTGCTCGGCCAAGCGTCGTACCTCGGCGCGACCGTCGGCCGCTATGCCAACCGGATCGCGCGCGGTGTGCTGCCCCTCGACGGCGCGACGTACCGGCTGGCCACCCAGCTCACCGGGCACACCCTGCACGGTGGTCCGGACGGCTTCGCCACCCGCCTCTGGGACGGCGTTCCGGTCCGGGCGGACCGGCAGGTCGGCGTCCGTTTCCGCCTGCGCAGCCCCGCCGGGGACCAGGGGTTCCCGGGGGCCGTCACCGCCGAGGTGACGTACCTGCTCGATTCCGGTGGCGAGCTCTCGATCACCTACCAGGCGGCCACCGACGCGCCGACGGTCGTCAACCTCACCAACCACGCGTACTTCAACCTGGCCGGCGAGGGCCGCGGAACGGTGCTCGACCACCTGCTCCGCGTCGAGGCCGCCGGGTACCTCCCGGTGGACGGCGACCTGATCCCGCTCGGCCCGGTCGAGCCGGTCGCCGGCACTCCGTTCGACCTGCGCCGCGCCCGGCGGATCGGTACCTGCATCACTGCGGAGAACCCCCAACTCCTGGCGGCCGGAGGCGGGTTCGACCACAACTGGGTGCTCGGCGGCACGGGGTTCCGCCGGGCCGCCCTGCTGAGCCACCCGGTGAGCGGCCGGCACGTCGAGTGCCTGACCACGGAGCCGGGGCTCCAGGTCTACACCGGGAACCACTTCGACGGCTCGCTGACCGGTCGATCCGGCCGCCGGTACGCCGCGCACGCGGGCATCGCGTTGGAGACCCAGCACTTCCCGGACTCGCCCAACCGGCCCGACTACCCCTCCACCCTGCTGCGCCCGGGGGAGAAGTACCGGTCGAGGACGGTGTACCGCTTCTCGGCCCAGTAGCGGCGCGGCCGCCGAGCGGTGGAGGGGCGGTGGGCCCGGCGGGGCCCATCGCCCCTCCACCTTTTCCGTCCTCAGCCGGCGACGAAGACCCGCACGTCCCAGGCGCCGAGGGAGACCGACCCGCCGGCGGGCACCGAGGCGCCGCCCAGCACGTTGGTCAGGTCCACCGGGGCCTGGGCGCGGGTGGGCTGCCAACTCCAGTTGTGCACCACGTGGACGCGGCGCCCGTCCGGGGCCGTCCCGGTGGTCGCGGTGACGGACGCGGGCAGGTCACGCCAGCCACTGGCGGCGGCGGGGGCCAGCCAGGCGGCCAGCGTCCGGGCCAGGTCGCGTCCGGGCACCGTGCCCACGCAGGTCACCCGGCCGGCACCGTGGGCGCGGGTGGTGACGGCGGACCAGCGGCCGAAGTGCGGGTGGTCGTACCCGGCCAGCACGGTGGCATCGGTGGCGGTGAGGCCCTCCACCCACCGGGTCGCGGTCGTGCCCGACGGAAGCGCCAGCGCACTGCCGGGTACGGCGCGCAGCGGGAGGTCCGCGGGCAGGTTGCTGAACTCGTCGTACCAGGCGCCCGCGGCTGCCGTCAGGCGTGGCGGGGCGGTCTCGTGGCGGGCCCGGGCCTCGTGGTCGGCGTAGCCGGTGCGGGGGCCGAGCACGAGGTGGCCGCCGGCCTCGGCGTAGGCCGCGAACCAGTCCAGCAGCGAGTCCTCGGCGAGGTACAGCCCGGGGACGATCAGGACGGGGTGGCGCCGGGCGGCCACGTCGGGTGCCACGCCGTGGCGCTCCCCCCGGGCGTCGTGCAGCTGGCGGGCGTGCAGGATCCGCACCTGGCGGCCGGCCTCGAAGGCGCCGCGGTAGAACGGGTCGAAGACGCGGTGGTAGGAGGCCGGGTCGGGGCTGCCGTCCGGCTTCGCGAGCGGCGGGTACTTCTGCATCAGCCACTTGCTGGGCGTCGAGTAGACCATGGTGATGTCGGCGTCCGGGTCGAGTCCGGCGACCAGCGCCCCCGCCGTCTCGAACTCGGCTCCCAGGCGGGCGAGTTCGGCGTACACCCGGCCGGGCCTGCCGCTGTGCGGCAGAATGCCGCCCCAGTACGTCTCGGCGCCGAAGTGCAGGGTGTGCCAGTGCCAGTACTCGATCATCCGCGCGCCGCGCGAGACCAGGGCCCAGGCGGCCTGCCGCCACTGGCCGTCGAAGGCCGGCCGGTTCTCCGAAGTGCCGCTGATGGCCTGGGCGTTGGTCTCGGTGACCAGGAACGGCTCCTGGCGGGAGGAGAAGATCCGGTCGGCGCTCTGGTACAGCGCCCACACGCCGGCGGTCTTCCACCACTGCTCGTGGTCCTCGGGCGTGGGGTCGGGCAGTGCGAGGGCGTCCTGCATGTCGTAGTACGGGTTGCCCGCGGTGACGTCCAGGGCGTCGGTGATCTCGTCGTCCTCCAGCGCCGGGTGGTTGTAGGCGAGGCAGGTGGTGACGAACTGGTCGGGCCGGGCGTACTCACGGGTGATGTCGGCCTGCCAGGCGACGAACTCGGTGGTCTGGCGGGCCTGGAACGCCCGCCAGGCGACGTCGTACTGCGGCTGCTGGTTGTCGTCGGGTCGCCACAGGTCGGCCCAGGTGGAGAGCCGGTGCGACCAGTAGACCAGGCCCCACTCCCGGTTGAGGGTCTCCACGTCGCCGTAGGTGTGCCGCAGGTGGTCGACGAAGCGCTGGAACACGCCGTGGTTGTGCGGCAGGCGCAGACCGGGCTCGTTGTCCACCTGGAAGCCGATGACGGCGGGGTGCGAGGCGTGGCGGGCGAGGATCGCCCGGGTGACGCGTTCGGCGTGGTGGCGGAAGGCGGGGTGGGAGAAGTCGGCCTCCTGGCGGGCTCCCCAGCCCATCGGCCGGCCGGTCGCCTGCTCGGTGACGATCTCCGGGTACTGCCGGGACAGCCACGGCGGCACGGCGTACGTGGGGGTGCCGAGGACGACGGAGATACCGCGCTCGTGGGCGCCGTCGAGCACCGGCGTCAGCCAGTCCAACTCGAACCGGCCGCTCTCGGGCTCCCAGGTGGACCAGACGGACTCGCCGACCCGGATGACGGTGAACTTCGCCTCCGTCATCAGGTCGAGGTCTTCCTTGAGCCGCTCGTACGGCTGGTACTCGTGGTAGTAGGCCGCGCCGAACAGGACGCGCGGGGGCAGCGGGACCATGGGTTCACCTCGGGACGTGAGGAACTCCGGCCGCCGAGGGGCCGACGGCCGGGGTGGGGAGGGCGGGGTGGACAGGACGGGGTGGGCAGGACGGTTGATCAGGCGGTGGTGCCGGTCACCGTGTGCGTTGGCGTCGTACATGGGAACGAAGGCATGGCCGAACCGAGTTCGGCTCGCGGTCGCCCGGGCCGGTCTCCGGCTCCAGGGCGTCGTGGCCCCGGCGGATCGTCTCGCGTGGGTCGCTCAGGGACGCTTCCTCGGTGGGGCGGGGGAGACGCGGGGCGCGTTCAGCGCGCGCAGGACCGCGCAGCCGCCGGGGGCCAGTTCGTCGACGGTGCCGTCGGTGAGCAGGTCGTGGCCCGGCCGGGGCAGCGGCACGGCGTCGGCGCGGTGGTTGAGCAGCAGGTGCCAGCCCCGGCCGTCCGGGGCGTGCCGGGTGACGGCTTCGACGCCGGCCGGCAGGCCGGGCAGCTCCGGGACGACCCCGGCCTCCGCCAGCAGACGGCCGATCAGGGCGGCGTACCCGGGGTCGTCCAGGCGGGTGGAGAGGTACCAGCCCCGGCCGGAACCGAACCGGTGGCGGGTCAGGGCCGGGCTTCCGGCGAGCATGCCCTCGGTGTAGGCGGCGAGCGCCTCGGCGCCCTCGGTGCGCAGGGACTCGCTCCAGGAGGTGGCCGTCGAGCCGTCGGACAGCGCGATCTCCTCGCCCTTCCGCAGCGGACGGTGCTCCTCGACCCGGATGCCGAGGGCCTCGCGCAGCGGTGCGGCCGGGTAGCCGCCGAGCCGGGCGTGGAGGCGTGCGTCGACGGTGCCGCCGAAGTGCTGGACGAGCAGGGTGCCGCCGGCGGCGACGTAGCGGCGCAGGTTCTCGGCGCCCGCGTCGGTGAGCAGGAACAGGGCCGGGGCGAGGACGACCCGGTAGCGGCTCAGGTCGTGTTCGGGGTGGGCGAAGTCGACCGTCCGGCCGGCGTCCCACAGTGCCCGGTGGGCGCGGCGCAGTGCGGCGAGGTAGTCGAGCTCGCAGGACGGGAGCCCGTCGACGTTCATCGCCCACCAGGCGTCGGAGTCGTGCAGGACGGCGACCTCGGCCCGGACGGTGGAGCCGGCGAGTTCGCCGAGCCGGGCGATGGCCTCCCCGGTCGCCGTGACCTCGCGGAAGGTGCGGCTGTCCGGCCCGGCGTGCGGGACCATCGACGAGTGCCACTGCTCGGCGCCGGCCCGGGACTGGCGCCACTGGAAGAACAGGGCGCCCTCCGCGCCGCGGGCGATGTGGGCGAGCGAGTGGCGCAGGATCTCACCCGGTTCCTTGGCGAGCACGCGGCCGCCGGCGTAGACGGTGTTGGTGCCCTGTTCCATCAGCAGCCAGGGGGCGCCGCCGGCGAAGGAGCGGGCCCGGTCGGCGTCGAAGGCGGCCTGGGCGGCGGCGTCGATGCCGGGGGCGGTGGGGTAGTGGTTGACGGAGACCAGGTCGACCTCGCGGCCGAAGGCCCACAGGTCCAGGTTCTGGTAGCCGGGCAGCATGAGGTTGGTCGTCACCGGGCGGTCGCTGTGGGCGCGGATCGCGTCGCGCTGCTCGCGGTAGGCGGCGAGGGTCTCGTCGGACCAGAAGCGGCTGTAGTCCAGCGCCTGGCCGGGGTTCTTGTGCCACTGGGTGGCGCGCGGCGGCAGGATCTGCTCCCAGGAGCTGTAGCCCTGGCTCCAGAAGGCCGTCCCCCAGGCCTCGTTGAGGGCGTCGAGGGAGCCGTGGCGGGCGCGCAGCCAGACCCGGAAAGCGGCCGCGGCGTGGTCGCAGTAGCAGAGGGTCGCGTACTCGTTGTGCACGTGCCACAGGGCGAGCGCCGGGTGGTCGCCGTAGCGTTCGGCGAGGGCGCCGGCGATGCGGCGGGCGGCCCGGCGGTAGGCGGGCGCGGCGAGGCAGTAGGTGTCCCGGCTGCCGTGGGTCAGGCGGGCGCCGTCGGGGCGGACCGTCAGGGCGTCCGGGTGGGCCAGGCTGAACCAGGGCGGCGGGGAGGCGGTGGGGGTGGCCAGGTCGACGGCGACGCCGGCCGCGTGCAGCCGGTCGAGGTGGGCGTCGAGCCAGTCGAAGTCGTAGCGGCCCTCCTCGGGCTCCGTCAGGGCCCAGGAGAAGACGCCGACGGTGGCGAGGTTGACCCGCGCCCGGCGCATCAGCTCGTCGTCCTGCTTCCACACCTCCGCGTCCCACTGCTCGGGGCTGTAGTCCCCGCCGTAGGCGAGGCCGCCGAGGCGGTCGGTGAGCCGGCGGATGTCCATCTGGGAACCGTCCCTCTCGTCGTGGTGTCAACTTCGGTGCGGCGCCGGGGCGGTGCTTTCGCGGACCATCAGCTCCGGCGGCATCAGGAGGAGCCGGTCCTCCGGATCGTCGCCCGCGGCGCGCGCGGCGATCCTGGCCATGACCTGCTCGACGGCGACCTGCCCGAGGTCCTTCCGGGGGCTGGTCACGGAGGTGAGCCGGGGAGAGTGCTGCTCGGCCAGCGGGTCGGGGCAGATGGCGATGACGGAGGCGTCCTCCGGCACGGTTCGCCCGCCGGCGCGCAGCAGGCTCAGCAGCGGGCCGATCGCGGCCTCGTTCTGCACGACGAAGCCGGTGGTGTCCGGGCGGTCCGCGAGGATCCGGGCCAGGGTGCCGGCGGTGCTCTCGTAGGTGCCTTCGCACGGGCGGTGGAGGAAGCGCAGGCCGCGTCGTTCGGCGCGGGCGCGAAAGCCGGTCAGGGTGCGCTCGGCGTAGCCGGCGTGCCGTCGGTAGACGCCGCTGCTGTAACCGATGAAGGCGATGTCGCGGTGGCCGAGGTCGGCCAGGTGGTCGGCGCACAGGGCGCCGGCAGTGGCGAAGTCGTGGTCGACGCAGGAGAGTCCGGCGGGGTCGTCGGGCAGGCCGATGAGGGCGGCCGGGATGTCCTCGGCCCGCAGGACCGGGACGCGGTCGTCGTCCAGCCGCACGTCCATCAGGATGACGCCGTCGGCGAGTCCGGTGGCGGCGACCCGGCGGACGCCTTCGGGCCCTTCGTCGTTGGTGAGCAGCAGGACGTCGTAGCCGTGTTCGCGGGCCGCCACGGTGACCGCGATGGCGATCTCCATCATCGTGGGCACGTGCACCTCGGGGTGGAGCGGCACCACCAGGGCGATGATGTGCGAACGCTTGCCGGCCAGGGCCCGGGCACCCGCGTTGGGGTGGTAGCCGAGGTCCGTGATGGCCTGTTCGACGCGGATCCTGGTCTCGTCGGAGATCGGGCGCTTGCCGCTGAGGGCGTAGCTGACCGTGCTGGACGAGACGCCGGCGTGCCTGGCCACATCGGCGAGTGTCACCATCGCTCTGGTTCCTTCGTGTCGGTTCCGGTGGGGAGCGGTCCCGGCCGTGCGCCGGGGAGGTCCGCGCGGGACCGCTCCGGGTCCGTGGGGCCCGGCTGGCCCGGGCGGACGACTCAGCCCTTGATCGCGCCGATGAGGACACCGGTACGCAGGTGCTTCTGCACGAACGGGTTCACGATCACCAGTGGTACCAGGGTGAGGACCACGACCGCCATCTGCAGCGACAGCTCATGGTGGCGTGGCCCCTCTCCGTCGCAGCGTCGGAAGCGTCGAAGCGCTTGGATGTTTCGCCGAGACTAACGATGCGTTACCGGTTGAGCAAGAGGCTGAACAAATGCAAAATCGGTTGCGCTCGGGGGAGTTGACAGTCACTTCGGAGCCTGTCAACGTCGAAGCGCTTCGATGAACGACGCCGAGCCCAGCCCGCCCGAGGGGTATTCCACGTGAGTTCCGTGCCCGCGTCCGCAGCCGGCCTGCCCGGTTTCCGCAATCCCACGCTTCCCCTGCGCAAGCGTGTCGACGACCTGCTCCACCGGCTCACGCTCGACGAACGGCTCGCGATGCTGCACCAGTACGCGCCCGCCGTGCCGCGCCTGGGCGTCGCCCCCTTCCGCACCGGAAGTGAGGGCCTGCACGGGGTCTCCTGGCTCGGGGTGGCGACGGTCTTCCCGCAGGCCGTCGGCCTCGGCGCCAGCTGGGACGAGGACCTGGTGCGCGAGGTCGCCGAGGCGGTCTCGACCGAACTGCGCGCCTTCCACTACCACCGCCCGCCGGCGATCGGCACCACCGAACGCGGGGCGAACTCCCTGCAGGCCTGGGCCCCCGTGCTCAACCTGCTGCGCGACCCGCGCTGGGGGCGCAACGAGGAGGGCTACTCCGAGGACCCGGTGCACACCGCCCGGGTCGGCGAGGCGTTCTGCCGGGGCCTCGCCGGCGACCACCCGACCTACCTGCGCACCGCCCCCGTGCTCAAGCACTTCCTCGCCTACAACAACGAGGACGACCGCTGCACCACCTCCTCCTCGCTACGCCCCCGCGTGCTCCACGAGTACGACCTCGCCGCCTTCCGCCCGGTCGTCGCCTCCGGCGCCGCGACCGGCGCGATGGCCGCCTACAACCTGGTCAACGGCCGACCCTGCCACGTCAGCCCGCTGATCGAGGCGGAGCTGCGCCGCTGGGCCGAGCCCACCGGCCACGAGCTGTTCGTGGTCAGCGACGCCGAGGGCCCCTCCAACCTGGTCGACCCGGAGCACTACTTCGACGACCACGCCGAGTCCCACGCGGCCGCGCTGAAGGCCGGCATCGACAGCTTCACCGACCATGGCGAGGACAGCGCGACTCCGGTCGGCCGGCTGCGCGAAGCGCTGGAACGCGGACTGATCGACGAGGCCGACGTGGACCGCGCGGTCCGGCGGCAGCTCGAACTGCGCTTCCGCCTCGGCGAGTTCGACCCCGAGCTGGACCCCTACGCCGACACCGGACCCGAGGTGATCGACTGCCCCGAGCACCGCGACCTGGCCCGGCAGGCCGCGACCGAGTCGACGGTGCTGCTCAAGAACGACGGCCTGCTGCCGCTCGACCCGGCCCGCACGCCGCGGATCGCTGTCATCGGCCCGCTTTCCGACACGCTCTTCGAGGACTGGTACAGCGGCACCATGCCGTACCAGGTGGGCATCGCCACCGGACTGGCCGAGGCCGTCGGCGCACACGGCGCCGAAGTGGTCCGGGTGGAAGGCGCCGACCGGATCACCCTGCGCTCGCGCACCACGGGAGACCTGCTCGGCAAGTCCGCCTACGACGTGACCGACTGGGGCGGCGGCGCCTTCACCCTGTGCGCCGCCGACACCGGCCGCTACCTGAGCCTTCAGGACGACGACGCCCTGGCCGCCGACCGGGAAGTGATCAGGAGCTGGTTCGTCAAGGAGACCTTCCGGCTCGAACCGGCCGGCGCCGACACCGTGCTGCTCCGCTCCGTGTTCACGGGGCGCTACGCCGCCATGGACCCGACCGACGGCCGGGTGACCGTCACCGCCGAGAGCGCGGACGATGCCGAGCGCTGGCAGCGCGAGCTGGTGCGCGACGGCATCGCCGAGGCGCGGGCGGCCGCCGAGACGGCGGACGTCGCGGTCGTCGTCCTCGGCAACCACCCGATGGTCAACGGCCGCGAGACCGAGGACCGCGCGGACATCGACCTGCCCGAGGGCCAGGAGGAACTGCTGCACGCGGTCGCCGCCGTCCGCCCGGAGACGGCCCTGGTCGTGATGAGCAGCTACCCCTACGCCCTCGACTGGGCCGACGAGCACCTGCCCGCCGTGGTGTGGACCTCCCACGGCGGGCAGGAGACGGGGCACGCCCTGGCCGCCGTGCTGCTCGGCGGGGCCGAGCCCGCCGGCCGCCTGCCGCAGACCTGGTACCGGGGCGACGACCCGCTGCCCGCCCCGCTCGACTACGACATCATCAAGGCGGGCTGGACCTACCAGTACCACCGGGCCACCCCGCTCTACCCCTTCGGGCACGGGCTGTCCTACACCGACTTCGCCTACCGCGACCTGCGCCTGTCGCAGCCGTCGATCGACCAGGACGGGTCGGTCGACGTCACCGTCACACTGGCCAACAGCGGACGGCGGCCCGGCAGCGAGGTCGTCCAGCTCTACGTCCGGGCCCTGGACGCCCGCTACGAGGCACCCCGGCTGCGCCTCGCCGACTTCCGCAAGGTCCACCTGGAGCCCGGCGAGGAGCGGGAGTTGACGTTCCGGCTGCCGGCCGACCGGCTCGCCCACTGGGACGTCGCCACCGGGGCCTTCACCGTCGACCCCGGCGGCTACGAGGTGGTCGTCGCCCGCAGCTCCGACCACCCGGTGCTCACGGCGCCGCTCACCGCGCTCGGGGCGGTGGCCACGCCCCGCGTGGTCCTCGAACGCCGCACCCCGGCCGTCGACTTCGACGACTACACGGACACCACCATCGTCGACGCCGACCGCACCGACGGCGACGCGGTCACGCCCACCGATCCCGCGCAGCCCGCGACGCTCCTCTTCCGGGACGTCGACCTCTCCGGAGCCGTCCGGATCACGGTGGAGACCGCCCGCGAGGACGCCGGACCGGTCCGGGCCGGGCTCGAAGTCCACGCCGGCAACCGCCTGTTGGCCGAACTCGACGTGCCCGTCACCGGCGACCGCTACGCCTGGACGGTCACCACCGCCGCACTCGCCGCCCCGCTCGACGGTACGCACGACCTGAGCCTGACCCTGCACGGCGACGTCCGCCTCGCCGCCTTCCGCTTCGGCGGGGCCGGCCAGGCCGACTGAGGACCGTCGCCCCACGGACCGGCGGCCCGCCCATGGGGTGGGCGGGCCGCCACCCTCACCTGTCCGGCGCTCCGCGCCGCACCCGTTCGCTTCCGTCACCCCGCCGCCCGGAGGCGTCCCCATGCCGCTGCTCGCCCCACCACACCGGCTCGTCATCGCTCTATCCGGAGGAATCCGCCATGCCGCTCACAGACTTCGGACTCGACGAACTCGTCCGCTACCGGCCGGAGCCGTCCGCCCCGCAGGACTTCGACGACTTCTGGCAACGGAGCCTCGCCGACGCCCGCTCGCACGGCGGGGCGGTCAAGGTCGAACGCGTCACCGCGCAGTACGGACTGCGCACCGTCGAGGTGGACGACGTGCGGTTCCCCGGCTGGAACGGCGAGCCGGTGGCCGCCTGGCTGCTGCGCCCGCGCGGCGTGGCGGGGCCACTGCCGGTCGTCGTCACCTACATCGGCTACTCCGGCGGCCGCGGGCTGCCCACCGAGCACCTGTTCTGGTCCGCCGCCGGGTACGCCCAACTCGTCGTCGACAGCCGGGGCCAGGGCCGGGACACCCCCGACCGGGGCGAGGGCGACGGCACCCAGTGGGCCGAGGGCTTCATGACCCGCGGCATCGACTTCCCCGAGAACCACTACTACCGGCGGCTGATCACCGACTGCGCGCGCGCCGTGGACGCCGTCACCCGACTGCCCGGCCTCGACGGCAACCGGATCCTGCTGGCCGGCGGCAGCCAGGGCGGCGGCCTGGCCATCGCCGTCGCCGGGCTCACCGGGGACCGCGTCGCGGCGGTGATGCCGGACGTGCCGTTCCTGTGCCACTTCCGCCAGGCAGCGCAGATCGCCGGGGAGGGGCCGTACCAGGAGATCGTCAAGTACCTGCGCTGGCACAGCCCGAACCGCGTCCAGCAGACCCTTGACACCCTTGACTACTTCGACGGAGTCAACTTCGCCCAGCGGGCCACCGCGCCGGCCCTGTTCAGCGTCGGCCTGATGGACCCGGTCTGCCCGCCCTCCACGGTCTACGCCGCCTTCAACCACTATGCCGGTGAGGACCGAACCATGACGGTCTGGCCCTTCGCCGACCACGGCGGCGGCTGCGGCGCCAACCCGCCCGCCCAGCTCGCCTGGCTGCGGGAGCGCGGACTCACGCCGGAGCCCGCCGCATGAGCGAACGAAGCGAGCGAGTCATCAGGAGGTGCGCATGAGCACCCCGGCCTTCCCGGAACTGCCCGCCGGCTTCCGCTTCGGCGCCGCCACCGCCGCCTACCAGATCGAGGGCGCCCACGACGAGGACGGCCGCGGCCCGTCCATCTGGGACACCTTCAGCCACACCCCCGGCCGCACCCTCGGCGGCGCCACCGGCGACACCGCCTGCGACCACTACCACCGCTACCCCGAGGACGTCGCCCTGCTGCGCGGGCTCGGCGTCGACAGCTACCGCTTCTCGATCGCCTGGCCCCGCCTGCTGCCCCGGGGCACCGGGTCCGTCAACCGGAAGGGCCTGGACTTCTACGACCGGCTGATCGACGAACTGCTGGACGCCGGGATCGCGCCCGCCGCCACCCTCTACCACTGGGACCTGCCGCAGGCCCTGGAGGACCGGGGCGGCTGGCGCGTCCGGGAGACCGCCGAATCGTTCGCGGAGTACGCCGCCCTCGTGGCCGAGCGCTACGGGGACCGGGTCGAGCGCTGGATCACCCTCAACGAACCGTTCTGCTCCGCGTTCGTCGGCTACGCCGAGGGCCGGCACGCCCCCGGCGCCCAGGAGGGGCGCGGCGCCCTCGCCGCCGCGCACCACCTGCTGGTCGCCCACGGCCTCGCCGTCCGGGAGCTGCGCGCCGGGGGCGCCGGGGAGGTCGGGATCACACTCAACCTCGACCGCCTGCACGCCGCCTCCTCCCTCCCGGAGGACCGGGCCGCCCGGCGCCGGGCCGAGGTCCTGCACAACGAGGTGTGGACGGCGCCGCTGTTCGCCGGGCGCTACCCCGCGCACGAGGCCGACACCTGGTGCGGTCTCGCGGACGGCCCCTGGCGGCGGCCGGGCGACCTGGACCTGATCGGCGCGCCGCTGGACTTCCTCGGCGTCAACTTCTACCGCCCGATCACCGTGGCCGCCGCGTACCACCGCACGGACGACGTCGACCGGCGCACCGCCGTGGACATCGGAGTCACGGAGCCGGACCCGTACGGCACCCGGCACACCACCATGGGCTGGCCCGTCGTGCCGACCGCGCTCACCGAACTGCTCCGCGGCCTCCACGCCCGCTACCCGCAGCTCCCGCCGGTCTGGATCACCGAGAACGGCTCCGCCGAGGCCGACAGCCTCACCCCCGACGGCCGCGTCCACGACGCGGAGCGGATCGACTACCTGGCCGGCCACCTCGCCGCCGTCGCCGACGCCATCGCGGCCGGGGTCGACGTGCGCGGCTACTACATCTGGTCCCTGCTGGACAACTTCGAGTGGGGGCGCGGCTACGAGCAGCGCTTCGGCCTGGTCCACGTCGACTACGACACCCTGACCCGAACGCCCAAGGACAGCTACCACTGGTACCGGGGCCTGATCACCGCGCACCGCGCGCGGACGGAGGAACCTGCCCGATGAAGTTCACCGACGGCTACTGGCTGATGCGACCGGGCGTCACGGCGCGCTACGCCACCGAGGTCGCCGACGTCCGGACCGACGATGACCGGATGACCCTCTACGCGCCCGTGAAGCACGTGCGCGGCCGCGGTGACACGCTCAACAGCCCACTGCTGACCGTCGAGTGCTGGTCCCCGGCCGAGGGCGTGATCGGGGTGCGCACCACCCACCACGCCGGATCGGTGCGGCGCGGACCGGAGTTCGCGCTGCCCGGCGCCGAGCCGGGCAGCGGGAAGGTGCGCCGGGACGGCGACGTGGTGGAGCTCTGCGCCGGCGAACTGACCCTGCGGGTGGACACCTCGAAGCCGTGGCAGCTGGAGTTCACCGCCGGCGGCCGGGTCCTGACCACGGTGGGCGAGCGCGGCACCGGCTTCGTCACCGACGCGGGCGGCCGCCACCACATGCTCGGACAGCTCGCCCTGGGCGTCGGCGAACTGGTCTACGGCCTGGGGGAGCGGTTCACCCCGTTCGTCCGCAACGGCCAGGTGGTGGACATCTGGCAGGCGGACGGCGGCACCAGCAGCGAACAGGCGTACAAGAACGTCCCGTTCCACCTGACCAACCGGGGCTACGGCGTCCTCGTCAACCACCCCGGCCGGGTCAGCTACGAGATCGGGTCCGAGGCGGTCGGCCAGGTGCAGTTCAGCGTCGAGGACCAGTCGCTGGAGTACTTCGTCGTCCACGGCCCGACCCCCAAGCTGATCCTGGAGCGCTACACCGCCCTCACCGGCCGCCCCGCGCTGCCCCCGGCCTGGGCACTGGGCCTGTGGCTGACCACCTCCTTCACCACCGACTACGACGAGGCCACCGTCAACCGCTTCGTCGGCGGCATGGCCGAACGCGGCATCCCGCTGAGCGTGTTCCACCTCGACTGCTTCTGGATGCGCGAGTACCAGTGGAGCGACTTCGCGTGGGACCCGGACACGTTCCCGGACCCGGCCGGCATGCTGGCCCGGCTCAAGCAGCAGGGGCTGCGCATCTCCGCCTGGATCAACCCCTACATCGCCCAGAAGTCGGAGCTGTTCGCCGAGGGCATGCGCGAGGGCTACCTGGTGCGCCGCCCGGACGGCAGCGTCTGGCAGTGGGACCTGTGGCAACCGGGCATGGCGCTGGTCGACTTCACCAACCCCGCGGCCCGCGACTGGTACACCGGCAAGCTGCGCACCCTGCTGGCGGTCGGGGTGGACTGTTTCAAGACCGACTTCGGCGAGCGCATTCCCACCGACGTCCTCTGGCACGACGGCTCAGACTCGGAACGGATGCACAACTACTACACCCAGCTGTACAACCGGGCCGTGTTCGAGCTGCTCCGGGAGGAGCGCGGGGAGGGCGAGGCGCTGCTGTTCGCCCGGTCCGCGACCGTGGGCGGCCAGCAGTACCCGGTGCACTGGGGCGGCGACTGCGAATCGCACTTCAACGCCATGGCCGAGTCGCTGCGCGGCGGACTCTCCCTCGGGCTGTCCGGTTTCGGGTTCTGGAGCCACGACATCGGCGGCTTCGAGGGCACACCGACCCCCGCCGTCTTCAAACGCTGGACACAGTTCGGCCTGCTCTCCTCGCACAGCCGGCTGCACGGCAGCAAGTCCTACCGCGTGCCGTGGGACTTCGGCGAGGAGGCCGTCGAGGTCACCCGCGAGTTCACGCTGCTCAAGCACCGCCTGGCGCCCTACCTCCAGCACGCGGCCCAACAGGCGCACGCCACCGGCCTCCCGGTGATGCGCGCCATGGTGCTGGAGTTCCCGGACGACCCGGCCGCCGCCGCGCTCGACCGGCAGTACCTGCTCGGCGACGACCTGCTCGTCGCCCCGGTCTTCACCGAGGACGGCACGGTCGAGTACTACGTGCCCGAGGGGACGTGGACCAACATCCTGACCGGCGACCAGGTCACCGGCCCGCGCTGGGTGCGCGAACGGCACGGCTTCCACACCCTGCCGCTGCTCGCCCGCCCGGACTCCGTCATCGCGTTCGGGGCGGACGACCAGCGCCCGGTCTCCGCCTGGGCCGAGGGCGTCGAGCTGCGGGTGCACGCCTTCGCCGACGGCGCCGAGCGCAGCGTCGTGATCCCGCGCACCGAAGGCACCGGCGAGAGCGCCCGCTTCCGGCTGCGCCGCACCGGCGACCGGCTGAGGGTGACCACCGACAGCCCGCACCCGTGGCAGCTGAGGCTCGGGGGCCCGGACGGCGCCCTGCACGTCAGCCCGGCCGGCACCCACGAGGCCGAGCTGACCTACCCGGCCTGAGGCCGGCCCCGGACGCGAGGTCCCGCGCGCCCCCGCATGGGCGCGCGGGACCTCGCTCCTTGTCGTCCGTACTCGCCGGGTCGCGCGGGCCGGGTCGGACGGAACCGTGCGACCCGGCTGACGGATGCGGTCAGCGGGCGCCGAGGAGGTGTTCGAGGGCCAGCTGGTCCAGCTGCTCGAAGGCCATGCCGCGCCGGGCGGCGGCGTCGACGTCGAACTCCTCGAAGGCGGAGCGGTCCGCCAGCAGCCCGCTCAGGCCGTCCTCCGCCGTGGGGAGGGCGAGTTCGGGCAGCCGGGAGGCGGCGAGCGCGGCCCGCACCTCCGGGTCGGCCCGGAAGGCGCGGGAGCGCTCGGCCAGCAGCAGGTAGTTGCGCATGCAGCCGGCCGCGGACGCCCAGACGCCGTCGAAGTCCTCGGTGCGCGGCGGCTTGAAGTCGAAGTGCCGCGGGCCGTCGTAGCCGGCCGATTCCAGCAGGTCGACCAGCCAGAAGGCCTGCCGCAGGTCTCCGGCGCCGAAGCGCAGGTCCTGGTCGTACTTGATGCCGGACTGGCCGTTGAGGTCGATGTGGAACAGCTTGCCGTGCCACAGGGCCTGGGCGATGCCGTGCGGGAAGTTGAGCCCGGCCATCTGCTCGTGGCCGACCTCGGGGTTGAGACCGACCCGATCGGGCCGCTCCAGCGCGTTGATGAACGCCAGGGCGTGGCCGACGGTGGGCAGCAGGATGTCGCCGCGCGGCTCGTTGGGCTTGGGCTCGATCGCGAAGCGCAGGTCGTAGCCCTGCTGCTCGACGTACTCGCCCAGCAGGTCGAAGGCCTCCTTCAGCCGGTCGAGCGCGGTGCGCACGTCCTTGGCCGCGCCGGACTCGGCGCCCTCGCGCCCGCCCCAGGCGACGTAGACCGAGGCACCGAGCTCGGCCGCCAGGTCGATGTTGCGGATCGTCTTGCGCAGCGCGTAGCGCCGGACGTCGCGGTCGTTGGCGGTGAAGGCGCCGTCCTTGAAGACCGGGTGGGTGAACAGGTTGGTGGTCGCCATCGGGACCGTCAGCCCGGCGTCGTCCAGTGCGGCCCGGAAGCGCTTGACGCTCTGCTCGCGGGTGGCCTCGCCCGCCCCGAAGGGAATCAGGTCGTCGTCGTGGAAGGTGACGCCGTAGGCGCCGAGGTCGGCCAGTCGCCGCACGGTCTCGACCGGGTCGAGGGCGGGGCGGGTGGCGTCGCCGAAGGGGTCGCGACCCTGCCAGCCGACGGTCCACAGGCCGAAGGTGAACTTGTGCGCGGGGGAGGGGGTGAGGGCGTCGCTGGACATGGAGCGGCTCCGGGTTCCGTGCCGAAAGGGTGTTTGTAAGGGCTCTCAACAAATTAGTATGCCGGAACGTCAGAAGGAACCCCCATCGGAGGAACGCATGCCCGAGCAGCGTGTCGTGATCGGCTTCGACAGCTCCACCCAGTCCACCAAGGCGCTCGCCGTCGACCTCGACACCGGCACCGTCCTGGGCCGGGGCCGCGCCCCGCACACCGTCAGCACGGGCGCCGGTCGCGAGAGCGATCCCGAGCAGTGGTGGGACGCGCTCGGGCAGGCCGCGGCGGGAACCGGCTGGGCGGCCCGCGCGGCCGCCGTCTCGATCGCCGGTCAGCAGCACGGTCTGGTCACCCTGGACGCGGCCGGAGTGCCGGTCCGCCCGGCGCTGCTCTGGAACGACGTCCGGTCCGCGCCCCAGGCCGCCGAGTTGAAGGCCGCGATCGGCGCCGCGGAACTCGCCCGCCGCACCGGCAGCGTGCCCACCGCCGCCTTCACCGCCCCCACGTGGGCCTGGCTGCGCGCCCACGAGCCCGCCGCCGCCGACCGGGTCGCGGCCGTCCGCCTGCCCCACGACTTCCTGACCGAGCGGCTGACCGGGGAGGCGGTCACCGACCGGGGCGACGCCTCGGGAACCGGCTGGTGGGGTCCGGACGGCTACGACCGGGACGTCCTCGCCCGGATCGGTCTCGACCCGGGCCTGCTGCCGGAGGTCCTGCCCCCCGGCGCCCGGGCCGGTGCCGTCCGCCCCGGGACGCCGCTGCGCGAAGGCACGCCGGTGGCCACCGGCACCGGCGACAACATGGCCGCCGCCCTCGGGCTCGGCCTGCTCCCCGGGCAGCCGGTGCTCAGCCTCGGCACCTCCGGCACCGTCTACGCCGTCGGCCGGCGCAGGCCCGCCGACCCCAGCGGCACCGTCGCCGGCTTCGCCGACGCCCTCGGTGGCTGGCTGCCACTGGCCTGCACGCTCAACTGCACCCTCGCCGTCGACCGCTTCGCCGCCCTGCTCGGCCGCGGCCGCGACGAGGTCGAGGACGGCGGCACCGCGGTCGTCCTGCCCTACCTGGACGGCGAGCGGACACCGGACCTCCCGGGGGCCTCCGGCCTGGTCCACGGGTTGCGGCACGACACCACCCGGGGGCAGCTGCTGCAGGCCGCCTACGACGGCGCCGCCCACGCCCTGCTCGCCGCCCTGGACGGCGTGCTGCGCGCGGGCGGCGCGGACCCGGCGGGCGACGAGCCGCTGCTGCTGATCGGCGGCGGCGCCCGCGGGCAGGCCTGGCAGCGGACCGTCCTGCGGCTCTCGGGCCGCGCGGTCCAGGTGCCCGACGCGCAGGAACTGGTCGCGCTCGGCGCCGCCGCCCAAGCCGCCGCGCTGCTCACCGGCGAGCCCGCCGACGCCGTCGCCCGCCGCTGGAAGACGGCGCGGGGCCCGGTGCTGGAGCCGGTGAAGCGGGACGAGGACGCGCTGCTGCGGATCGGGGATACCCTGCGTCGGGCCGGGGCCTTGCAGGGAGCTCCGGCCGAGGACCGGTAGGAGGGGCGGCGCGTGACAGTGGTCGGCAAGGCGAAGATCAGCCCGGGGAGTGGGCCCGCGTCGCAACAGGACATGCGACGGCGGAACCTCTCGGTCGTCCTCGGCGCGGTCGCCGCGCACCGCTCGCTGCCCCGCCCGCTGTCCCGTGCGGACGTCGCCGGACGCGTCGGCCTGACCAGGGCGGCCGTCTCGTCGCTGGTCGACGAGCTGATCGGGCGGGGTGCGCTGACCGAGGCGGAGACCCCGCCCGACGGGCGGGTCGGTCGCCCGGGACGCGCGTTGTCGGTGACCGACGAGGGCCCCGCCGGTCTCGGCCTGGAGATCGGCGTCACCCACCTCGGCGCGTGCGTGGTGGACCTGCGCGGCGAGCCGCGGGTGTGGCGCCGGGTGGAACGGGTCAACGCGGGCCGGCCGGCCGGGCGGGTCCTGGCAGAGGCCGCCGCGCTGGCCGCCGAGACGGAGGCCGAGGCCGCCGCCCTCGGACTGCGGGTCGAGGGCCGCGTCCTGGCCGTGCCCGGGGTGGTGCCGAACGGGCCCGGCGCACTGGTCGAGCGCGCGCCCAACCTCGGCTGGCACGGCGTCCGGCTCGCCGACCACTGGCCCGACCCGGACACCGTGCCCGAACCGGAGAACGAGGCCAACCTCGGGGCGCTGGCCGAGTACTGGAGCGCCGAGCCGGCCGTGGAGACCTTCGTCCACGTCTCCGCCGACACCGGGATCGGTGCCGCCCTGGTCATCGACGGGCAGTTGTTCCGGGGCGCCCGCGGCTTCGCCGGCGAACTCGGTCACATCCCCATCCGGCCGGACGGCGTCGAGTGCGCCTGCGGTGCCCGCGGCTGCCTGGAGCAGTACGCGGGCGAGGCGGCCGTGTTGTTTGGGGGCAGGCTCGCGGAGGCCAGTCGCGCCCGCGGCGGTGTCATCAGGGGCAGAACAGACCCCGCGGGGGGACCCGTCTCCCCGTC
>NZ_JBVISA010000018.1:28010-197424 GCF_055575755.1 Kitasatospora sp. NPDC034035
CGAGGGTGGTTGCGCGCTCGTTGGAGACGGTGAGGAACGGAAGGAAGACGTCCGACTCCCCTCTCGGGACCTCGCCGACCCCTCCTCCCCTGGCGCCCGCGGCGGTGCCGCCGGGGCCGGACCGGCCCCGGCGGGGGACCCGGTCGCCCTGCTGGCCGAGCGGGCGGCCGCCGGGCACGCGCCCACCCTGGCGGCGCTGGACCGCGCCGGGCAAGCGCTGGGCCTCGCCCTCGCCTCGGCCGTGGAACTCATCGACCCGGACGGTCTGGTCCTCGGCGGCGCCTACGCCGAACTCGCCGACTGGCTGCTCCCTTCCGTGCGCGCCGAGTTGGCCGCCCGGGTCACCGTGCGGCCGTGGGCCCCGGAGGCGCTGCGCCCGTCCGCGCTGGGGCGGCGCGGGCCGCTGCTGGGCGCGGCGCTGACGACGGTCCGCCGGATCATGGCGGACCCGACCCTGCTGCCCGTCGGCTGACCCGGGACCCGTACCGCGTGGTCAGTCGTGCTCGACCACGACCATCGCGTGCCCGTCCACCGTGGTGACCCGTACGTGGACGTACTCGCCGTCGTGCTGCCAGGCGAGCTCCTGCCCGGCGGGCTGCAGCCGCACCGAGCGCGGCGCGGCGGCGAGCCGGACGGCGACGGGCACGTCGACCAACGGGAACGGGTCGTGCACCAGGTCA
The DNA here is from genome assembly GCF_055575755.1 of Kitasatospora sp. NPDC034035. Taxonomy (NCBI): domain Bacteria; kingdom Bacillati; phylum Actinomycetota; class Actinomycetes; order Kitasatosporales; family Streptomycetaceae; genus Kitasatospora; species Kitasatospora sp. NPDC034035. The sequence continues at coordinate 28,691 of NZ_JBVISA010000018.1, forward strand.
AGTTCCGGGGTCTCCCGGGAGGGGACGAAGCTGACCAGGTGCACCACGGTGCCCGTGGCGGTCCGGACGACCGTGGTCTCCAGGTGGACCGGCCCGCCGGCGCGCAGGAGCGGGTCCGGCAGGAGCCGGTCCAGGGCCGCGCCGAGCAGCCGGCGGTACGCTTCCAGGCCGTGCTCGTGGAAGGCCTCCAGCAGCGGCACGGTCACCACGGCCACCCCGTCGCCGACGACGACGGCCACCTCGTCGGTCGGGTCGGCCGGGGGAGTGTAGGAGTGGCCGCAGAAGCGGTCCCAGGAGCGCGGGAAGTACGGTGCCACGACCCGGGCCAGGACGTCGGCGCCGGGCAGCGCCCGGGCGGTCAGCCGGGATCCGTGGCTGATGACCGGGAAGTCCTCCGGGACGCCGGGGACGTCCTGGCAGGCGAGGAAGACCTCGCCGGCCGGAGCCGGGGCCAGGTCCTCGACCGGGAGGTCGGGCAGGGCCGGCTCCGTACCGTTCCTGAGCAGCGCGGGCCCGACCAGCAGCACGGCGCCACCGGCCCGCCGGTACTCCTGCAGGCGCTCGGCGAGGGCGTCGTCGACCGTCGTGGTCTCCGGCACCACGACGGCCCGGTACCCGCCGAGGTCGGCGGTCGGCGGGACCACGTCGAACTGCGCGCGGAGTTGCTGCAGCGCCCGTACGGCGCCGATGTTGCTCGCGCCGGGGTTGTCGCCGAGGCCCGGGTCGACGACCACGGCGAGCTCGCTGACGACGCGGCCGGCGTCGAGGAAGGGCTCGCACTCCTCGATGTGCCGGTAGACCGAGCCGATGAGCTCGTACACCGCGGGGGCGGGCACGCCCCGCGGGTGCAGCACGTCGCCGACGCCGCTGGTCAGACCGTGGCTCAGCATCTGGCTGCTCTCGTAGAGCAGCGCCGCCCGGGGCTTGAGGCCGGCGTTGTCGCCCCAGCTCTCGTGGAACCGCCCGGTGTGGCTGAGGGTCGGAAGCCCCAGCGGGCGGACGAAGCGGGCCACGTACGGAAGGAAGGCGTAGCCCCAGCCGCCGGTGGGCAGCCCCTCGATCTCGACGTGCCGGACGAACTGCCGCTCGTCGGGCAGTCCGGTCTTCGGGCGGCCGTTGAACCAGACGCCCTGGGCGGCGTCCGGGGGCAGGGCCTTCTCCACCATCGCCGAGTAGCGGGCCATGTAGCGCCGGGCCACCAGGTCCGCGTAGCGGGCCCGGTGGTCGGCGTCGGCCGGGTCCAGTCCCTCGCGGCGCATCCCGTCGACCGCCCAGCGGCTGACACTCGGCTGGTTCCAGCACATGTCGATGAAGATCCCGTCGACCGGGGCGAAGCGCCGCAGCACCTCGTCCAACTGGTCGGCGAAGTAGTCGGCGTAGGGGCTGGACAGGTCGAGGACGTTCCAGCCCGCCTCGAACGCCGAGGTGGTCCAGCGGCTGATCTTCAGGTTCTCGTCGTGCGCGACCCACTCGGGGTGCTCCCGGGCGGCGTACTCGTCGACCTGGAGGGAGAGGTAGATCGGCGCGCGGATACCCACGGAGTGCAGGGCTTCCACCTGCTCGGTGAGCAGGTCCAGGTCGGGGGCGAGGCCGGGGTGGCGCTCGGGCCGGTCGGTCCCGTAGTAGAGGTGGCCGTGGTGGCACTTGGCGAAGACGGTGACGCTGTCGACGTGGGCGTCCCGGAAGGTCTGCGCGAAGGTCACCGGGTCGAAGTCCCGGCCCACGTCCGGGATGTCGGGGCTGGTGTGGAAGTCCAGGTGCACGGTGCGGCGGGGGAAGTGACCGGGGCTGTGAGCGTTCACAATACCATGAGTCATGGGATGGATTTATAGGAGGTGCACGCTGAGGTGTCCAGAGGTTCGAGGCAGGAGCTGTGAAACTGCCCGCCGGTGAGCAATCATCAGAGGGATCATTGCGACGCCCACCGCCGCCTCGTATGGTCAGGCATCTCGGATTCATCCGATGTCTTGATGGGAGCCCCCACATGAGGCTGCTGCGAATCGGCGCCCCCGGAGCGGAGACGCCGATCGTCCGCGATGGGGGCGGAGCGACCTTCGCCCTACCCCACCTCCAGCGCTCCGCCGCCGCTTCGGTGGTCAACACCTGCTCCATCGCCGCCACCGCCGGCCTGCCGCGGCGGGCGCTCTACTCGGCGACCAAGAGCGCGGTCCTGTCGCTCCCCCTGGCCATGGCCGCCGACCACGTCCGCGAGGGCATCCGGGTCAACTGCGTCAACCCCGGCACCGTGGACACCCCGTGGGTCGGCCGGCTGCTGGACACCACGGACGACCCGGCCGCCGAGCGTGCGGCGCTGAGCGGCCGCCAGCCGCACGGACGCCTGGTCACCGCCGAGGAGGTGGCCGCCGCCATCACCTACCCGGCCTCCCCCTCGGCCGGCAGCACCACCGGTACGGCGCTGCAGGTCGACGGTGGGATGGCGGGGCTGCGGCTGCGGCCGGAGCCCTGGCCGTGATCGCGCGCCAACGGCCCCTCGGGCCCAGCGGGGTCACGGTCGGCGAACTCGCCTTCGGCGCGGCAGGCATCGGCAACCTGTTCACCCCGGTGACCGATGCCGACGCGGAGGAGGCCGTCACCGCCGCCTGGAAGTCCGGCGTACGGTACTTCGACACCGCCCCGCACTACGGCCTGGGCCTGTCCGAGCGGCGGCTCGGCCGGGCCCTGCGCGGCCGCCCCAGGGACGAGTACGTCCTGTCCACCAAGGTCGGCCGGCTGCTGCGCCCGGCACCGGAGCCGGGTGGCGACGACCTCGCCCACGGCTTCGCCGTCCCCGCCACCCAGCACCGGGTCCGGGACTTCAGCGCCGTGGGCGTCCGCCGCTCGATCGAGGACAGCCTGGGGCGGCTCGGCCTGGACCGGATCGACGTCGTCTACCTGCACGACCCGGACGACCACGCGGAGCAGGCACTCGCCGAGGCGTACCCGGAACTGGCCCGGCTGCGCGCCGAAGGCATGGTCGGCGCGATCGGCGTCGGGATAAACCAGGCCGGACTCCTCGCCCGGTTCATCCGCGAGGCCGACCTGGACGCCGTCCTCCTGGCCGGCCGCTACAGCCTGCTCGACCAGCGCGGACTCACCGAGCTGCTGCCGCTGGCCGCCGCACGCGGCGTCGGCGTCGTCATCGGCGGCGTCTTCAACTCCGGCCTGCTCGCCGACCCGCGGCCCGGCGCCACCTTCGACTACACCGCCGCGCCCGAGGAGTTGCTCACCCGTGCCCTGCACCTCAGGACCGTCTGCGAGAAGCACGGCGTGCCGCTGCGTGCCGCGGCGCTGCACTTCCCGTTCGGGCACCCCGCCGTGGTGAGCGTGCTGGTCGGCACCCGCAACGCCGCCGAGGTCCGGGACGCGGCCGCCATGCTCCGGCACCGTGTCCCGGACGAACTGTGGGCGGAACTGAAGGACCGCGACCTGCTCCCACCGGGCGTCCCGACCCCGCAGGAGGCGCACTGATGCGTCGCGCTGTTCATCACCTGCTTCGACGACACCCTGCTCCCCCTCGGCCGGGCTCCCCGTGGTGTGGGAACCGGGGCCATGACGGCCGCCCGGTCCGGCCCCGGTGCCCGGAACCCCCGCGGCCCGGCCGGGCAGAACCCCTGTGCTGCGAAGATCAGATGACCAGCGCCCCGGACGCTCTGCGACCGCCGCCCCACCGGTGGGGCGAAGACCTTGTCACTCCACAGGCGCGGACGTCTTCCGTTCCCGCCGTGTCCGGGCTCCACCGCCGCGGGCCGGGACCGCGGGCGGGCTCACATCGAGCCGAGGGTCTGGGCGCACCAGATCGTCTTGCCGTTGGTGGAGTGCCGGGTGCCCCAGCCCCGGGTGAGCTGGGCCACGAGCATCAGGCCCCGGCCGCCCTCGTCGAAGGCGCGGGCCCGGCGTAGGTGCGGGCTCGTGGAGCTGGCGTCGGAGACCTCGCAGATCAGCGCGGTGTCGCGGATCAGCCGCAGCCTGATCGGCGGCGCGCCGTACTTGATGGCATTGGTGACCAGTTCGCTGACGACCAGCTCGGTGACGAACGCCTCCTCCTCCAGGCCCCAGGCGGCCAGTTGGTCGGCGGCCAGCCGCCTGGCGTGCGCCACCTGGGAGACGTCGGGCTCGACGCCCCAGTCGGCGACGTGCCCGGGATCCAGCGCATGGGTGCGGGCGAGCAGCAGGGCCGCGTCGTCGGTGCGGTGGTCGGGGAGGAGGGCCTTCATCGCGGTGTCGCAGAGCGCCTCCAGCGAGGCGGCCGGTTCGCTCAGGATCCGGAGCAGGTCGATGACCCCCTGCTCGGCGTCGCGCTCACGGTTCTCCACCAGCCCGTCGGTGTAGAGGGCGAGCAGGCTGCCTTCGGGCAGCTCGATCTCGGTCGCTTCGAACGGCAGCCCGCCGACGCCGAGTGGGGGCCCCGATTGCGCGAGGACCGAGGTACTGGTGCCGTCCGGCGCGATGACCAGCGGCAGCGGATGACCCGCACTCGCCATGGCGCAGCGGCGGGAGACCGGGTCGTAGACGGCGTACAGACAGGTGGCACCGATTTCGCCGGTCGACTCGAAACCGCCTTCGGGCCGGGCCTCGTCGGGCAGGTGGAGCACCAGGTCGTCCAGGTGGGTGAGCAGTTCGTCGGGCGGCAGGTCGACGTCGGCCAGGGTGCGGACGGCGGTGCGCAGCCGGCCCATGCTGGCCGAGGCGTGCACGCCGTGGCCGACGACGTCGCCGACGACCAGCGCGACCCGCGCGCCGGACAGTGCGATGACGTCGAACCAGTCTCCGCCCACGCCCACGCCGGCCCCGGCGGGCAGGTACCCGGAGGCCATGTCGACCGCCCCGTGGCCCGGCAACCGCTGTGGCAGCAGACTGCGTTGCAGGGTCAGCGCGGTGGTGTGCTCGCGGGTGTAGCGGCGGGCGTTGTCGATGGCGACGGCGGCCTTGGCGGCCAGTTCCTCGGCGAGGATCAGGTCGTCGGCGGTGAAGGCCTCGGGCCGGTCGCTACGGGCGAAGGCGACGACGCCGAGCAGTGCGCCGCGAGCCAGCAGCGGCACGGTGATCCGGCCGGTCAGCCCCTGCGCGGCGATGGTCCGGTCGATCGTCGGGTTGCCCGGCGGCCAGTGGGCCGGGTCGGCCGCGAGCCCGGGACCGAAGGCCCATTCGCCGCCCTGGTCGGGTTCGGCGGCGAGCTGGACCATGGACCTGCCGGTGGCCATGCAGCGGGCCGGGACGGAACCGAGGGCGTAGACGACGGGCGTCCCGGATCCGGAAGGCCAGCCGGGGTGGTCCCGCGCGGTGTGCCGGGCGGCCCGGTTGAGCGTGATGGATCCGCCGGTGGTGATCGTGGCGGGCGAGGGCGGTTCCTCCCCGCGCAGCACCTCGTCGAAGAGGTCGACGGTGACGAGGTCGACGAAGCCGGGGACCGAGGTGCGGGCCAGTTCCTCCGCGGTGCTGATCACGTCGAGGGTCCGGCCGATGCCGCTGCTGGCCTCGTTGAGGATGAGCAGGCGTTGGCGGGCCCAGTACTCGGCGCTCATGTCGAAGCCCCAGTTGGCGACCGCGCGGACCCTGCCCCCGGCGTCCCGGACGGGCCACATGCTGGTGGCCCAGGCGTTGGCGTAGGCGCTGCCGAGCGGGCGGAAGACCGTGATGAGACGCGCGGCCTGCCCCGTCCTCGCCACCTCGGAGAGCTGGTGGGTGTACGCGGCGTCGTCCAGCTCGGGGAACAGCTCGCGGTACTTTTCGCCGAGCACCTGTTCCTCCGAGTGCGCTATCACCCGGCACGCGGCGCCATTGATCCACAGGAACCGCAGCTCGGGGTCGTAGATCCCCAGGGCGAAGGGGCACTGCTCGAAGGCCCGGTCGGCGATCACCGGGCGGCGCCCCCAGCGCTGGACGGTCATCACGCGGCCCGTTGCCAGGCCGTCCGCACCGCGCAGCGGGTGGGTCGTCACCACGGCCTCCACCGTGGAACCGTCCCGGTGGCGCAGGGTGACCAGAGGGTCCGGTTCGGAGTCGCCGCCCCCGGGGAATCCGGGCGGGGGATCGACCAGCAGGTCGGTCACGGGACGGCCGACGACCTCCCGCGCCGTCCAGCCCAGCAGGAGCAGCCCGCCCTCGCTCCAGGCGCTCACCAGGCCGTCCGAGCCACCACGACAACAGCCGTAGGCGCGTCCCGCATGCCAGCCGAATCCACGTGCCAGACCTCCGCCCGGGCAGCCGCGCACGCCGGAACCGGATTCCGGCGCCTGCGTTCCAGCCTAGGTCGGGCCCCCGCCGCTCGCGCACCCAGTCACAACGGGCAGGGGAAGGGCCGTGATCGAGTACGGCGGGAGCGGCTGGGCACCCGCCGTGCCCCGCGCCGCCGTGGTCAGTCCGGTGCCGCCCTTGCCGTACGAGACGGTGGTGGCCGTCAAGACATGGGATGGATCGGCGGGAGATCCAGCCTTGGATGTCCACTGGAACGGCCGGTGAGTGGGAACGTGCCTGCTCGCGTACGGGAGGTGCGAAGGAGTGGGCGTCGGATGCCTTCCAGGACATGGGATGGCCTGCTACGTTGACGTCGTGTCCCTGACTGACAAAGCCATCGCCCGCATCCGTCAGCTGATCCGGGAGGGCGAGCTGCCGCCCGGCTCGAAGCTGCCCCCCGAGCAGCAGCTCGCGGCCGAGCTGGGCCTGTCCCGGAACCTGATGCGCGAGGCGGTCAAGGCGCTCGTCGTCGCGCGGGTCCTGGAGATCCGGCGGGGGGACGGCACCTATGTGACCAGCCTCGCGCCCGGTCTGCTGCTGGAGGGGCTCGGCGGCGCGGTCGAACTGCTGCAGGGGGACACCGTCCTCGAACTCACCGAGGTGCGCAGGCTCTTCGAGCCGGTCGCCACCGCGCTGGCCGCCACCCGCGGCACCGACGAGGACTTCGCGGAGGTGGAACGCCATCTGGCGGCCATGCGGGACGCGCGGGACGACGTCGAGCTACTCATCCGGCACGACGCGGCCTTCCACCGGGCCGTGGTCCGCGCCACCCGCAACGAGACCCTGGCCACGCTGCTGGAGCACATCTCCGGGCGCACGCTGCGGGCCCGGGTCTGGCGGGGCCGGGCGGACGCCGACGCGGCCGGCAGGACCATCGCCGAGCACCAGGCGATCCTCGAGGCCCTCACCGCCCGCGACCCCGACCTCGCCCAGGCCGCGGCCCTGATGCACGTCCACACCACCGAACGCTGGCTGCGCGACCACCTGGCCGAGGGCGACGAGATCCCCGACTCGCCGTCCGGACCGCAGCAGGACCGGACCCGTACCTGATCATCCGTCAACCATCGATCGAGGAGCGACCGCGGGTGGGAGTCGACGCGCGCCACCAGGTGTGGGACCTGACCCGGCGCCCGCACTCCTGGCTCGACGCAGCGGAGCCGGCAGCCGTCCGGCGTGACTTCGGGCCGTCCGACCTGGCCCCCCGGGCCCGAGCGGCGGGCATCGACCGCACCGTGCTGGTGCAGGTCCTGCCGGATGCCGCCGAGACCGAGGAGTTCCTCGCCCTGGCCGCCCTTGCGGACACCGGCCGCCGACGCACCGTCGGTACCGCCCCCTGACCTCCTTCTTCCGGCCCGTCCACCCGGACGCCGGACCCCGCCGCCACGATCGGAATGACAACGTGCCCACGGACACCCAGCAGCCCGCCACGGCTCCGCTCTGGTACCGGCGCGCCGCCGCCGACTTCCTGGAAGCGCTTCCCCTTGGCAACGGCCGGCTCGGCGCCATGACGTACGGAGGCGTGCACACCGAGCGGATCGAGCTCAACGCGGACACCCTGTGGTCGGGCGGTCCCGGTCCCCGGGACCGGGCAGGCGCCGCCGACCACCTGTCCGCCCTGCGGGACGCGGTGCTGCGCGACCGCGACCACGCCGGCGCCCACGCGATCGCCACGGCCCACTTCCAGGGCCCCGACACCGAGGCGTACCAGCCGCTCGCCACCCTCCTGCTGACCTTCCCGTCCTGCGGCGAGGACGACGCCGCCGACTACCGGCGCGAGCTGGACCTCGACGAGGCCGTGCACACCGTGTCCTTCACGTCAGGAGGAGTCCGGTACCGGCGGGAGGGCTTCGTGTCCGCGCCCGCGGGCGTGCTGGCCGTCCGCCTCGGCACGGATGCCCCCGGCGCCCTCGCCTTCCGGGTGTGCCTCACGACGCCCCATCCGGCCGCGGCCCCGACAGTCGACCCCGGATCCGGGGTGCTGTCGGTCCACGGGCGTGCCGCGCCACGCGTGTCGCCCCGGCACGGCGTGGCCCCCGTTCCCCGGGACGACGAGGGCACGGGTTTCGCCGCCGCGATACGCGTGCGGACGGTGAACGGAACCACCCGCGCCGTGGACGGCGGGATCGAGGTCACCGGCGCCGACGAGGCGGTGCTCCTGGTCGCCGTCGGCACCGGGTACCGGGACTGGCGGCAGCGGCCCGACGGCCCCGAGACGGCGCTCGCCGAGGCCCGCCGGTGGCTGGACGAGACCGGCGGGCAGGACTACGACGAGCTGCGGGCCGCGCACGTGGCCGACCACCGGCGGCTCTTCGGTGCGGCCGAACTCCGCCTCCACGGCCCGGCGGAGGCGGCGCAGCGGCCGACCGACGAGCGCCTCGTCGCCGCGAACGCGGGCGCCGAGGACCCGGGGCTCACCGCCCAGCTGTTCGCCTACGGCCGCTACCTGTTGATCGCCTCCTCCCGGCCGGGCACCCAGCCCGCCAACCTCCAGGGGATCTGGAACAACGACGTCACCCCGCCGTGGAACTCCGACTGGACGTCGAACATCAATGTCCAGATGAACTACTGGCCGGCCGAGACCACGGGCCTCGCCGAGTGCCACGAGCCGCTGTTCGACCTCGTCGCCGACCTCGCCGAGTCCGGGCGCTCCACCGCACGGGCCTACTACGACGCGCCGGGCTGGTGCTGCCACCACAACGTCGACCTCTGGCGCGCCACCAACCCCGTGTCGGGTGACCCGGTCTGGGCGCACTGGCCCATGGCCGGGCCGTGGCTCGCCGCCCACCTGTGGGACCACCACCTCTTCCACGGGGACCGCGACTTCCTGGCCGAGCGCGCCTACCCGGTCATGCGCGAGGCCGCCCGCTTCCTCACCCACCTCCTGGTCGAGGACGCCGACGGTGAGCTGCTGACCTGCCCGTCCACCTCGCCCGAGCACCACTTCAGGCTCGCCGACGGCTCCCTGGCCGCCGTCGACGCCGGCTCCACCATGGACTACTGGCTGGCCGCCGAACTCCTCGACAACACCGTCGCCGCCGCCCGCGAGCTCGGTGTCGACCACGAGCCGGCGGACGAACTGAGCCGCGTCCGCGCCCGGCTGCGTCCACCGGCGCTCGGAGCCGACGGCCGCCTGCTGGAATGGCGGGACGACCTCCCCGAGGAGGACCCCGGCCACCGCCACCTCTCCCACCTCTACGGCCTCTACCCGGGCAGCGCCGTCGACCCGCTCGGCGACACCACCCTGCTGGACGCGGCCCGCCGCGCCCTGGTCCGCCGGTTGGAACACGGCGGCGGCGGCACCGGCTGGAGCCTCGCCTGGGTCGCCGCACTCGCGGCCCGCCTGGGCGACGGCGCGCTCACCGGGCACGCCGTGGAGCGCCTGCTCGCGAGCTCGATCGCGCCCAACCTCTTCGACCTGCACCCGCCCCGGCTCTTCCAGATCGACGGCAACTTCGGCATCACCGCCGCCATCGCCGAGGCATTGCTGCAGAGCCACAACGGCATCCTGCGGCTGCTGCCCGCACTGCCCCCGTCCTGGCCTTCCGGCGACGTCCGCGGTCTGCGCGCGAGGGGCGGGCTCACGGTCGGCCTGAGCTGGCGTCAGGGCGTGCTGACCGGAGCCGAACTGCGGGCCGCCCGTGACACGACGGTCGACCTGTACCTGCCCGAGCGCGCGGGCCATCCCGTCATGACCGACGATCGGGGCGACCTGGTCGCGGTCGCCGCGGTGCCCGGCGACGCGCGCCGCCTGCGGGTCCACCTGCCGGCCGGTGGTTGCCGCCGGCTCTCCTACCCGGTGCCGGACATCGGCCACTGACTCTCGGACCTCATCCTGCAACCGGAATACGACAGCCGGCCGTCGAGCGGCCCGGACGCGGTGAGCCTCGTGAAGCGCCCCCACTGAGCCGGCGCTCCGCGAACTGCCGTCACCTGCGCCCCCAGCCGATCAGGTCGGAACTGACTGCCAGTCAATCGACGTTGCCACACGGGCCTTCGCCCGTCTCGGCCTGTCTCGCTGCCTGGCGGGTTCACGAGCCGATCCTGTGGTTCGCGGTGACGTGATGTCAAGTCGCTGTTCACCGCTCGTTCACCATGGAGGATCATCCGGATCCTGCGATCGTTGCCGAGCGGCGGCCATGTCGCATCCGCTCGTATACGGACGCATATCGTGCTCAAAGACTGCAAGTGATCGGATTTGATCGGACACGCTCCTGCAAGGCAGGCTCAGTGCCGCACAGTGGCGGATCAGCCACGGTCCGGCACGGAGGGAGCCGCATGTCCGGGACCGAGCACACCGAACCGACCGCGCACGTTGTCGTCGGGTACACCCCGCAGGAAGGTTTCGTCGCCGTCCAACTCAGCCCGCCTCCGGCGGAGTACGTGTGGCACGACCGGCAGGCCGAGCACCACGAGCAGCGCTTCGGCCCGGGCAACGGCTACCAGCAGTGGCTGGCCGTCGACGTCGACACGGGTGCCGTGTGGTTCGGGGACACCGACTGGCGCACGCAGGGTGGGGATGCCGGCCCCTGGCTGCCGGGCCGCCGCCGGGCCGAGGTCGGGGACGGCGCCCTGCCGTCCCCGACCGTGTTGGTGCACCCGTTCGACCATCGCGTCATCGACGGCCAGGGCGCCGATACCTGGCGGTTCTTCGGCGTGGACGAACTCCACGCACTGGCCCGGCGGGTGCTGCCCCTGGTCCAGCGGGTGATCGGGTCCCTTCATCGTGTGGGCCGGACCGAGGACCTGGAGTGGTCCGCCGAGGCCGCCACGGCCTGGACCGATCTCGAGCAGGCCTGCCGCTTCACGCTCGACGCGGCGGGAACGGTGACCTGGGCCGGAGCCGGCGCGAGCCGGGTTCCCGGATGGCGCATCGAGGTGGCGGACTTCCTCGCGCGGAACCCGGAGCTGTGTGACCCGGCCTGGGCGACGGCTACCGACGCCGAACTGGACGCCTACGCCGCCTACGAACCCGATTCCGGCTACGGAGGCGTGCCGGGACGGATGTGTGCTCCCGTGGACGTCCGTATCGAGGAGGGCTATACCTTCTACGGCCACCGCGCGGCCCTGTACGCCTACCGGGCGGCCGCGTGCGGCGACCGCACACCGGTCGAAGCCGGGCTCTGGCTCCGGGGCAGCGAGGCCGGACGGAGCAGTTGGAAGGCCGCGAAGGTCGTGGGTGCGAGTCTCGCCGACGCCACCGACTGCGTGTTGAGCCACCTCGCCGACACGTTCCGCAGCGCCGCGCTCGACGAAGGCGTGGTCCTCACCGGCCTGATGGCCTACCTTCGGGAACAGCGGGCCGAGGAGCGAGGGGCGGTCGACGAGACGCTCGTTGCCACCGGCCTGGAGCTGAAGCGCCTCGACGAGGTGCTCAAGGAGATCCGACTCGTCCGGAACACGATCCTGACCCGGGTCCTCAGCTGGAGCGACGGGCGGGACGACGAAGCGATCGCCCGGCTGGCGGCGATGTCTCCCGCCGCCGTGGCCGAGTGGCGGGATCGCCTCACCGCCGACGAGGGCCTCTCGCCGGAGTAGCGGGAGGCCACTGCGGGACTCGGCCCGCAGTACGGGTGCCGTCCACCTCAGGCAACGCAGCCGGCGCCTGCGCCGCGAGCATCTCCGCCAGAGCCGCCAGAGCCGGAAGGGCCCGCGGCCGCGAAGCCGAGCGCGGTGTTGAAGTCGTCGCCCCCGTACTCCAGGCGGCCCGGAAGCCGGGAGTCTTGACACCGTGGCGCCCGTGCCCCGAGGATCACCGAGTGAACCTGTCAGACAGCCAGACAGCCAGTTCGATCCCGCGGCGCATCAGCGCCACCGAAGCAGTGTTCGGCCACCTGCGCAGCGCCATCGAGCGCGGTGACTACGCGGTGGGCGACAAGCTCCCGTCCGAAGCGGAGCTGTGCCGGACCCTGGAGGTCAGCCGGCCGGTGCTGCGGGAGGCACTGCGGGCCCTCCAAGCCATGGGCCTGACCGTTTCCAAGACCGGAAAGGGCACCTTCGTCGTGGCGAACACGGTCGAGGACCCCACCTTCGGCGACTACGCGGCCAGTGACCTGCTGGAAGTGCGCCGGCACGTCGAGATCCCGGTCGCCGGGTACGCGGCGCTGCGCCGGACCCCGGGGGACCTGGACCACCTGGCCCACCTGCTCGACCGGATGGAGCGGGAGACCGACACCACCGCATGGGTCGCACTGGACACCGTGTTCCACCTGGCGGTGGCCGAGGCCGCCCAGAACCCGGTGTTCCGCCGGGTCATCGAGGAGATCCGTGACGCACTGGCGCGTCAGTCGACCTTCCTCAACGAGCTGGGCGGTCGGCGCGAGCAGTCCAACTGCGAGCACCGGGCGATCGTCGAAGCGCTGGTGGACGGTTCGGAACACGACGCCGTCGAGGCCATGTCGCACCACCTCCACCGGGTCGAGACGACCCTCACCGACATCGTGCGCCCCAAGCGGGCGGACACCCCCACGGAAGGCAGATCCGAGGCGTGAGCGAGCAGTTCCTCAAAGACGAGAACCGTCCCACGACCCGTCACGTCGATGCCGGGGACACCGGCTACAGCAAGTCCCTGAAACCCCGTCACGTCAACATGATCGCCATCGGTGGCGCGATCGGCACCGGCCTCTTCCTCGGCGCCGGCGGGCGTCTCGCCGATGCCGGCCCCTCGTTGTTCGTCGCCTACGCCGTCTGCGGCCTCTTCGCGTTCCTCGTCGTGCGGGCGCTCGGCGAGCTGGTCCTGTACCGCCCGTCCTCCGGGGCCTTCGTGTCGTACGCCCGGGAGTTCCTCGGGGAGAAGGGCGCGTACACCGCGGGCTGGATGTACTTCCTCAACTGGGCGACCACCGGCATCGCCGACATCACGGCGGTGGCGACGTACACCCACTACTGGCACCTGTTCTCCAGCGTCCCGCAGTGGGTCATCGCGCTCATAGCCCTGGCCGTGGTGCTCACCGTGAACCTGATCTCGGTGCGGATCTTCGGCGAGCTGGAGTTCTGGTTCGCCATCGTCAAGGTCAGCGCGCTGGTGGTCTTCATGGGTATCGGGATCTTCCTGCTGGTCACCCGGCACCCGGTCGACGGCACCGTACCCGGTCCGTCGCTGATCACCGACAACGGCGGCATCTTCCCCCACGGCCTGATGCCGATGCTGCTGATCATCCAGGGCGTCGTGTTCGCCTACGCCTCCGTCGAACTGGTCGGTGTCACGGCCGGGGAGACCGAGAACCCTGAGAAGATCATGCCGAAGGCGATCAACTCGATCATGTGGCGCGTGGGCCTCTTCTACGTCGGCTCGGTCGTCCTGCTGTCGATGCTGATGCCCTGGAACAGGTACACCTCCGGCCAGAGCCCCTTCGTGACCGTGCTGTCCCACATCGGTGTCCCGGCGGCCGGCAGCGTGATGAACCTGGTCGTTCTCACCGCGGCCATGTCCTCGCTCAACTCCGGCCTGTACTCCACCGGCCGCATCCTGCGCTCGATGGCCGTCAACGGGTCCGCCCCGCGCTTCACCGCCCGGATGAGCCGCACCCAGGTGCCGTACGGCGGCATCCTGCTGACCAGCGGCATGTGCGTCCTGGGTGTCGGTCTCAACTTCGTGGTGCCCGCCGACGCGTTCGAGATCGTGCTCAACCTCGCGGCGATCGGCATCATCGCCACCTGGGGCATGATCATGGTCTGCCACCTCTTCTTCTGGCGGAAGACCCGGGCCGGCGAACTGACCCGCCCCGCGTACCGCCTGCCCGGCTCCCCCTGGACCGAAATCGTGACGCTGGCCTTCCTCGCCTCCGTCCTGGTCCTCATGTACGCCGACGGCGGCGCCGGACGCACCACCGTGCTGTGCGTGCCGCTGATCGCCGCCGCACTCGTCGCCGGCTGGTACGCCGTCCGCAGGCGCCCCGCGCGCGAAGCCGCCAGGGCCGACGGCTGAACCGAGCGGCGGCCCACGACGACGCGCGGACCGCTCCCGCCGTCGCCGAGGGCCGCCGCCGGCCGACCGACCGGAAGCGCCCCACCACCGATCGAGGCAGTGATGCACAGAAGTTCCCCCGCGGACGCTCCCGCGATCCGCGAACCCCACCACGTCCCCGTCGCCCACGTCACCCGCGGCGGCATGATCGAGGGGGTCCACTACGGCTCCGTCGTCGTCCTCGCCGCGGACGGCGAAGTCCGGTTCCGGCTCGGTGACATCGAGGCCGCCTGTTACCCGCGGTCGGCCCTCAAGCCGGTCCAGGCCGTCGCCATGGTGCGGGCCGGGCTGCCGCTGGACGGCGAGCTGCTCTCCCTCGCGATGGGCAGCCACTCCGGAGAGGAACGCCACCTCGCCGGCACCCGGCGGATCCTCGAACTGGCCGGCCTCGCCGAGGAGGACCTGCGCAACGTACCGGACCACCCGTACGACCCGGCCGTCCGGGACACCTGGGTGCGAGGTGACCGGCCGCCGTCCCGGCTCGCGCAGAACTGCTCCGGCAAGCACGCCGCGATGCTCTACCTCTGCAAGCTCAACGGCTGGCCCCTGAAGACCTACCTCGACCCCCTCCATCCGCTCCAGCGGGAGATCGCCGACGTCGTCGAGGAGCTGACCGGCCAGCGCACCGCGCACACCAGCGTGGACGGCTGCGGCACCCCGCTGTTCGCGGTCTCCCTGCACGGCCTCGCCCGCGCCGCCGCCCGCATCGCCACCGCGGCGCCGGGCACCCCCGGGTTCCGGGTCGCGGAAGCGCTGCGCGGTCACCCCGAGATGGCCTCGGGCACCGGACGGGACACGGCCGCGTTGATGCGCGCGGTGCCCGGACTGCTCGCCAAGGACGGCTTCGAGGGCGTCCAGATCGCCGCGTTGCCGGACGGCCGCGCCGTCGCCGTGAAGATCGCCGACGGGGCGAACCGGGCGCGCGTCCCGGTGGCGGCCGCCGCGCTGGCGCTGGCAGGAGTCGATCCCCGGCTGCTGGTGGACTGCGCCGGCGAAGCGACGGCCGGCGGCGGCCACCGCGTCGGCGAGGTGCGCCCGGTGCCGGCACTGGCGCCGCAAGCCTGCGCTGCTCCAGCGTGACCGATCCACGACCCCGCACCCGCCTCAGGAAGAGGACCCGCACACCATGATTGCCGCCACCCGCAGCGAGCACGACCTGCTCGGAGACCGCGACATCCCCGCTGACGCCTACTGGGGCGTCCACACCTTGCGTGCCACCGAGAACTTCCCCATCACGGGCACGCCCATCTCCGCCTACCCGCACCTGATCGACGCCCTGGCCGCCGTGAAGGAGGCCGCCGCCCTCGCCAACGAGGAACTCGGCCTGCTGGAGCCGCGGAAGGCCGCCGCGATCGTCGCCGCCTGCCGCGAGATCCGCGGCGGGAAGCTGCACGACCAGTTCGTCGTCGACGTCATCCAGGGCGGCGCCGGCACCTCGACCAACATGAACGCCAACGAGGTCGTCGCCAACCGGGCGCTGGAACTGCTCGGTCACGCCAAGGGCGAGTACCGGCACCTCCACCCCAACGAGGACGTCAACCTCGGCCAGTCCACCAACGACGTCTACCCGACCGCCGTCCGGATCGCGACCGTCGCCGCGGTGCGCGGCCTGCTCGACGCGATGGCCGTCCTCCAGGACGCCTTCGCCCGCAAGTCCGTCGAGTTCCGCGACGTGCTCAAGATGGGCCGCACCCAGCTGCAGGACGCCGTACCGATGACACTCGGGCAGGAGTTCTCCGCCTTCGCCGTCATGCTCGACGAGGACCGCAGCCGACTCGCCGAGGCCGTCGAGCTCATCCACGAGATCAACCTCGGCGCGACCGCGATCGGCACCGGCCTCAACGCCCCCGCCGGATACGCCGAAGCCTCCCGACGCCACCTCGCGGACCTCACCGGGCTGCCCCTCGTCACCGCGGCCAACCTGGTCGAAGCCACCCAGGACTGCGGCGCGTTCGTCCAGATGTCCGGTGTGCTCAAGCGCGTCGCCGTCAAGCTGTCCAAGACCTGCAACGACCTGCGACTGCTGTCCTCCGGGCCGCGCGCGGGCCTCGGCGAGATCAACCTGCCGCCGGTGCAGGCAGGTTCGAGCATCATGCCCGGCAAGGTCAACCCGGTGATCCCCGAAGTCGTCAACCAGGTCGCCTTCGAGGTGATCGGCAACGACGTTGCCGTCACCATGGCGGCCGAGGCCGGGCAGCTCCAGCTCAACGCCTTCGAGCCGATCATCCTGCACTCGCTCTCGGAGTCGATCACCCACCTGCGGGCCGCCTGCCTCACCCTCGCCGAGCGCTGCGTGGTCGGCATCACCGCCAACACCGAGGTGCTGCGCGCGACCGTCGAGAACTCCATCGGCCTGGTGACCGCCCTGAACCCGCACATCGGGTACACGGCCGCCACCGACATCGCCAAGGAGGCCCTTGCCAGTGGCCGGGGCGTGGCCGAACTCGTCCTGGAGAAGGGCCTGTTGCCGGCCGAGAGGCTCGCCGCCCTGCTGCGGCCCGAGGTCATCGCCGGTACCGGCGCGCCCGTCGCCTGAGAGCAGGCGCGGTTCGGGAGCGAACGATGCGCCGCCGCACCGGTCCCGGTGTGGCGGCGCATCGCGTCCATCCGGATCAGGCCGGACCACCCCGCGCGGCGAGTATCGGCAGCCACACGCTCCGCGCGGCTGCGTCGTCCGGCGGGCTGGTGCCGCCGAATCGCCCACCCTGGGCCGGACTCGGGCACTGAACGCCGGCCGGTCGCGTCATCGCTGGTGGGGCGGCGGGGGAGGAAGCGTGTCGGCGCCGGGTGCGGGTTCCGGCCAGACCAGCAGTACGGGGCAGGGCGCGTGGTCGACGACGAAACGGGTCGCGGGGCCGAGGCTGTGCGGGCCGAGGCGCGTCCGGTCGCCGTCGCGGGCGAGGACGAGCAACTCGGCGCCCTCGGCGGCTGCGACGACCTCGCGCTCGACCCGCCCGGTGCGCTCCACGTGGGCGCAGGGCCGCCCGAGACGCTCGGCCGCGGCGGCGAGCAGGTGCTGGGCCGAGGCCGCCGCCAGGGTCTCCACCCGGGTGCCGGGGTCGCGCTCGCGGTGGCCGCGACCGAGCAGCCCGGCGAACGCGCCGTGCGCGACGCCGGGGATCTCCTGGCCGCTGACGTGGAGCAGGACGATCTCCGCCTCCCGGGGTGCGTGGACGCGGGCGGCGTCCACGCAGGCGGGCCAGGTGCCTTCGGTGATCCAGACGACGACGGTCACGCGGTCAGCCTCCGATGATGTGCAGGGACCCCCACAGTGCCACCACGGCCGTTGCCAGGGCGGCGGGCACGACGAGCAGTCCGAGCCGGGTGAACTCGCCCAGGCCGACCTCGGTGTCGTGCTCGCGCACGATGCGCCGCCACAGCAGGGTGGCCAGCGAGCCGGCGTACGTGAGGTTGGGGCCGATGTTCACCCCGAGCAGCACCGCCAGCACCGCCCCGGCACCGGACGGGGCGGCCAGCGGGAGCAGCACGAGGGTGGCGGGCAGGTTGTTGATGACGTTCGCGAGCACCGCCGCCAGCGCCGCGATGCCGAGCAGGGCGGGCAGCGAGGTGCCGTGGGGGACGAGGTGCCCGAGCGCGGAGGCCAGCCCGTTGTCGACGACGGCCCGGACCACGATGCCGAGCGCCAGCACGAAGGCGAGGAACGGTACGGCGGCCGAACGCACGATCGCGACCGGGGTGGTGCGTCGCCGGACCAGGGCCCGGACGGCGAGCGCGAGCGCGCCGGCCAGGGCCGCCCAGGCCGGATCGACACCGACGATCGAGGTCAGGACGAATCCGGCGAGTGTGCAGGCGACGGTGACGAGGGCGAACAGCGGCATCTCCGGGGCCGCCGCCTCGCCCGCGGACGGGGCGCCCGCGTCCAGGTCGGCGGCGAAGAACCGGCGCAGCACCACGTACTCCACACCGATGGCCGCCAGCCACGGCAGCGCCATCAGCGCGGCGAAGCGGGTGAAGCTCAGCCCGCTGGCGGCGAAGGCCAGCAGATTGGTGAGGTTGGAGACCGGCAGCAGCAGCGAGGCGGTGTTCGACAGGTGGGTACAGGCGTACAGGTGCGGCTTGGGGCGCGCGCCGAGCCGGGCCGCGGTGACGAACACCACCGGCGTCAGCAGCACCACGGTGGCGTCCAGGCTGAGCACCGCCGTGACCACCGAGGCGACCCCGAACACCTGCACCAGAAGCCGCCGCGGACTCCCGGCCGACGTCCGGGCCATCCACGCCCCGCAGGCGCGGAACAGACCCTCGTCATCACACAGCTGCGCCAGCACCAGCACGGCCGCCAGGAACCCGATCACCGGCCCGAGCCGCTGCGCCTCGGCCAGGGCGTCCGACGGCGAGATCGCTCCGACGGCCACCACCAGCCCGGCCGCCGGGACCGCGACCACCGCCTCCGGCCAGCCCCACGGCCGCACCACCGCGCAGGCCAGCACCAGCACCAGCAGCCCGACGGACAGGGCTTCCGCGGATGACGTACTCAGGGTCTTGCTCCTCGCAGGTGACGGTGACCGCCCACCGATCCGGAAACACGCAGGTGAGCCGGTAGGAATGTACCGGTCGCGACAGCCCCGTCGGCGTCGGCGCGGGGGAGGTGCGCGATGCGCAAGACGTGGTATCCGGGTACCCCCCACCGCCTCGACCGCCGCCGAGGTCGCACGGTGTCCGAGCCACGGCGCGGCACGAACACTCTGTTAACGCTAACAGAACCTTTGCGAAAAATGTGGCATGGCCTCATAAAGTCCCAGGTCAGGGCCGATTGATGGGGGATTCGAACATGTTGACGCGCTCATGGTTCGCTCATACGCTCCGGGGCACCGGATTCCCGCGGCTGTCCTCCGATCGGAGCACCGATGTCCAAGCCCAGCCTCCGTCATGCCTTCGTCCGCTCCGTCCTCGTGGGCGCGCTCGGCGCGGCCGCCTCGCTGGGCGGCCTGGTCGGCGCGCCGGCCGCGCACGCCGACACCGGGGGCGGCTCGTTCTCCGTGCTGACCTACAACGTCGCCGGCCTTCCGCAGGTCCTGTCCAGTGCCTCGACCGACCGGCAGAGCAGCACCACCGCCATCGGCGGCCGGCTGGCGCCGTACGACGTCGTGAACGTCCAGGAGGACTTCAACTACCACGCCGCGCTGTACGCCGCCGACTCGCACCCGAACCGCACGGCGACCAGTGGCGGGGCGGGCATCGGCAGCGGCCTCAACACCCTGTCCGACCTCGCCCACGACACCGACGACTTCGAGCGGGTCACGTGGAAGGACTGCCGGCTGGACTCCGGAGACTGCCTCACTCCCAAGGGGTTCACCTTCATGCGGACCCGGCTGGCCGAGGGCGTGTACGTGGACTTCTACAACCTCCACGCGAACGCGGGGACGGCGACCGGCGACGAGGCCGCCCGCGCCGCCAACCTGGCGCAGCTCACCGACTACATCAGGACCCACTCGGCCGGGAACGCCGTCGTCGTGGCGGGTGACACCAACACGCGCTACACGCGTGCCGACGACACCATCGCCGCCTTCGCCGCCGACAACCGGCTGACCGACGCGTGGGTGGGGCTGGAACGCGGCGGCGTGGCACCGACCAGGGGTGCCGACCCGCTGCTGTGCGACCAGAACGCGCCCACCGACACCTGCGAGATGGTCGACAAGGTCCTGTACCGCGGCAGCGCGCTCGTCTCGCTGACCGCGACCTCGTACGCCAACAAGCACGCAGACTTCCTGGACGGCTCCGGCACGATGCTCTCCGACCACGACCCGATCGCCGTGGGCTTCACCTGGAGCCGGAACCCGGCCTATCTGGCGAGCGAGCAGTTCGGTGGCCCGCACGGCGACTTCTACGACGACATCGACCGCGTTCCGGCCGGTGCGCGGGCCGCCGTGGTCAGCCTGCGGGCCGGCGCCCGGGTCGACCAGGTCGGACTGACCCTCGCCGACGGCACCGCCCTCACCCACGGCGGCTCCGGCGGCACCGCCTCCTCGCTCACCCTGGGCAGCGGCGAGTACGTCAGCTCGGCGACGCTCTGCCAGGGCTCGTACAACGGGCACACCCGCGTCTTCCACGCCTCGTTCACCACCAACCTGGGCCGGACCCTGGCCGGCGGCAGCACCACCGCCGACTGCGTGACCCGCACCGCGCCCGCCGGCTGGCAGATCGCCGGGTTCCACGGACGCGCCGGTGACGAGGTCGACAAGCTCGGCTTCCTGTTCACCCGCCGCTGACCCCCCCGACTCCCCGGCCCGGGCCGGGGACCGTCCCCGCTCCCGCACGCCGCTCCGCCCGCCAGGCCCACCACAGGAAGACCAGCATGAACGATCAGCCCACCCTGGACCGCCGCCGCTTCCTGCGGAACTCCGCAGGCACCTCGGTCGGCATCCTCGCCGCGCCCACGGTCCTGAGCCTGTCGGCCGCCCCGCAGCGGGCCGCCGCGGCGCCCGGCGGCCCCGCCCGGAGCACCGCCTTCGTGGACTCCTACGCGACCAACACGATGGCCGACCTCACCCCGGAGGGGAACGCGGCCGTACGCATCCTCACCGGGATGAACCGGATCTGGCACACCGGCGGGTCGTGGAACGACGGCTCACCACTGCTGGCCGACGTCCTGCGCGCCAACGTGCGCTACTGCGTGCGGGCCACCACGCGGCGCACCGCGGCGCAGGCCCGGGAGGCCTTCATCTACGACCGCCAGCACCAGAGCTACGCCGTCATCGCCGGCCTCGGCCCACTCGCCGACCCGTACCGGACGGGCGCCCGGGCCGTCACCTCCATCACCACGGCGCCCGACTCCACCCCGCCCGCGAAGGTCGACGACGCCGTCCCCGCCGACGCGCCCGCCGGGTCCGCGCTCGGCGCCGGGGCCGTCGACTCGGAGCTGGGGCAGGTGGTGGCCCTGGTCAACACGCTCCGCGGACCGTACGCCTCCGGCAACCCCGCCAAGTACGCCTACCGGTACCCGCGTCCCTGGCGGCTGACCGAGGACAGCGCGGTGGTCGACACCGGCACCACCGACGCCCTCGGCTACCCGGTCTATGCCTCGGACGTCGCCGTCGCCCCACAACTGCTGCGCCAGCGCAGCACCTCGCCGGTCGACGACGGTGGCTTCGTGAGCGGGCACACCAACGCCTTCCACCTGGCCGCGCTGGCCCTCGCGTACGCGGTGCCCGAACGCTTCCAGGAACTGATCGCCCGGGCGTTCGAGCTCAGCCACACCCGGATCACCGCGGGCATGCACTCCCCGCTCGACGTCATCGGCGGCCGGACGCTCGCCACCGCGCTCGCCGCGGCCACCCTCGCCGACCCGCGCAACGCCGCCCTCAAGACCGCCGCCCGGAGCCAGGCGGCCGCGTACCTCCAGGCGAAGACCGGCACCACGGCCGACACCCTGTACGCCTTCGCCCACCGGGCCACTGCGGCCGAGGACCCGTACGCCGACCGAGCGGCCAACGCCGAGCAGGTCACCCGGCGGCTGACGTACGTCCTGCGCCGCGGCGGCCGGGACGTTCCGATGGTCGTGCCCAAGGGCGCCGAGGTCCTGCTGGAGACCCGGCTGCCCTACCTCGACGCCGCCCAGCGCCGCGAGGTGCTGCGCACCACCGCCCTGCCCTCCGGCTACGTCCTGCTGGACGGCCCGGAGATGTGGGGCCGGCTCAACCTGTTCGCCGCGGCCGACGGTTACGGCTCGTTCGAGCGGGACGTGACCGTGGAGCTGAACGCCGCCGACGGCGGGTTCCGCGCGGCCGACGCCTGGCGCAACGACATCGCCGGGCCCGGCGGCCTCACCAAGCGCGGCACCGGGACGCTGACCCTGAGCGGCACCAACCGCTACACGGGCCCCACCGTGGTGGCGGCCGGAGTCCTCGCGGCCGGCTCGCGTGACGCCCTCGGGCGCGGCGACGTCCAGGTCCTCGGCGGCATCCTGCGGGTGGATACCGAGCGGGGCGCCGTCCGGGTGCACGGCGACTACCTGCAGTCGGCCACCGGAACGCGCCTGGAGTTGACGCTCCATCACCGCAATGCCCCGGCCCTGACGGTCGCGGGCCGGGTGACGCTCGGCCCCGGGGCGCAGCTCGTCCTGCGGCTGCCGGACGCCGGCGCGCTGGGCGACGACGTGGTGCTGCCGGTGATCGGCGGGCGCACGCCGCAGGGCGGGTTCGGCAGCGTCACGGTCGAGGCGGGCGGGTACCGGGCGACGCCGCTCTACACCCATGACGGCCTCGCGGTACGGCTGACCCGCTGCTGACCCGCCACACTGACCGGCCGCAGACCGGCCGCAGACCGGCCGCAGACCGGCCGCAGACCGGCCGCAGACCGGCCGCAGACCGGCCGCAGACCGGCGGCAGACCCGCCGCAGACCCGCCGCCGACCTGCTGCTGACGGCACCGGTGCGTTCCCGAGACCGAGGAGGCAACACCCCATGACCGTGGCCGCGACCAACTGGGCCGGGAACATCACGTTCGGCGCCGAGCGGTTCCACGAGCCGCGCTCCGTGGCCGAGTTGCGGCGGATCGTCGCAGGCAGCCGGTCCGTGAGAGTCCTCGGGACCGGGCACTCGTTCAACGCGATCGCCGACACCACGGGCGACCTGGTGTCCGTCGCCGGCCTGCCCCGGGCGGTCGAGCCGGACGAGCGGACCCGCGCGGTCACGGTGAGCGCCGGGATGCGGTTCGGCGAGCTCGCCGGGGTGCTGGACCGGGCGGGATTCGCGCTGCACAACCTCGGGTCGCTGCCGCACATCTCGGTCGCGGGCGCGTGCGCCACCGGGACGCACGGATCGGGGGTGGCCAACGGCTGCCTCGCCACGGCGGTCCGGGCCGTCGAGCTGGTCACGGCGGACGGCGCCCTGGTGACGATCGGCCGGGGCTCGGCGGAGTTCCCCGGTTCGGTCGTGGCCCTGGGCGCCCTCGGCGTGGTCACCCGGCTGACCCTGGACGTGGTGCCGGCCTTCGGCGTCCGGCAGTGGGTCTACGAGGGCCTGCCGACGGCGGTGCTGCGGGAACGGTTCGACGAGATCATGGCGGCGGCGTACAGCGTCAGCCTCTTCACCGGCTGGCGTGCGGACCGCATCGACCAGGTCTGGCTCAAGCGGCGGGGCGGCCCCGACGCGCCCCGGACCTGGCTCGGCGCGGTGCTCGCCGACGGCCCGCGCCACCCCGTGCCGGGGTGCCCGCCCGAACCCTGCACGCGGCAACTGGGCGTCCCGGGCCGGTGGCACGCCCGGCTCCCGCACTTCCGGGCGGACTTCACTCCGAGCAGCGGCGACGAACTGCAGTCCGAGTACTTCGTCGACCGCGCCGACGCCGTCCGCGCCTTCGACGCACTGGACGCCGTCAGGGAACGGATCGCACCGGCCCTGCAGATCGGTGAGATCCGCACCGTGGCGGCCGACGCGCTGTGGCTCAGCCCCGCCTACCAACGCGACTGTGTCGCCTTCCACTTCACCTGGCACCCCGATGCGGCGGCCGTGGCGGACGCGGTCAGGACGGTCGAGGAGGCCCTGTCCGCCTTCGCCGCGCGGCCGCACTGGGGCAAGGTCTTCACCACGGCGCCCGAGGCGATCCGGGAGTCGTACCCGCGCTGGGAGGACTTCCGGGAGCTGCTGGGCGACATCGACCCGGCGGGCAAGTTCCGCAACGAGTTCGTCGCCCGCCACTTCGACATCGGGTAGTACGGACTCCTGGGGACCCAGGCTTCCGTGCCTTCGCCGATCGCTCGGGGACCCCGGCCGACGTGCGGCCGGGGTCCCCGACGGCTCACGCTGCCGCGCAGGTCGGGAGGCCGTTCGGTCACCACCGCCCGTGCCTCAGGTCACCAGCGACGATCTCAACTTCCACACCGCCGGCGCGCCCGCCTCGAGGGAGGTCCGCCGTGAGCCGGCTAGTTCTTGATGGCGACACCCGCGTAGAACGACACCTGGGCATCCGTGACAGTGTCCGGCGACCCGTCGGCAGCGTCCTCGTCCGGGCGCCAGCGGTGGGCGGGCACGATCCCGGGTTCCAGCAGGTCCAGCCCCTCGAAGAGGGTCTCGAACTCGGCGCGGGGCCGTAGCCGCAGCGTTGTGCCCGCCTTGTTGTAGATCTCCTGCACCATCGGCGCGCCCTCCGGGTCCAGCTCCGCCGTGGCGTGCGAGAGCACCAGCGCCGAGCCCGAGGGCAACGGCTTCAGGAGCCGCTCCACGATCGTGCGTGCCTCACCGAGATCCGGGACGAAGTGCAGCAACGCCACCATCGACAACACCACCGGCTGCCCCAGGTCGAGCGTCCGCGCCACCTCAGGGGCGCTCAGGATGGAGTCCGGATCCCGTACATCGCCGTGGACGTATGCCGTCCGCCCCTCCCGCGTGCTGGTCATCAGCGCCCGCGAGTGCGCGAGCACGATCGGGTCGTTGTCCGCGTAGACCACCCGCGCCTCCGGAGCCACCGACTGCGCGACCTCGTGCAGGTTCGGGGAGGTGGGAATGCCCGTGCCGACGTCCAACCACTGGCGCAGGCCCCGCTGCGCCAGCGTCCGGGTCGCCCGGTGCATGAACGCCCGGTTCGCCCAGACCGCGATCCGCATGGTCGGGAACACCGTGAGCACTCGCTCGGCGGCCTCGCGGTCCACCTCGTAGTGGTCCTTGCCGCCCAGGAACCAGTCGTACATGCGGGCGCTGTGCGGTATGTCCTGCCGTATGACGGTGCTGAGCGGCTTCTCCAGGCCCGGATCTTCCACGTTCATCGCCGCTGCTCCCCGCTTCCTCCCCGCGGCCGCAGCACGACCGGAAGGACGATATGACTTGACGTATGGTCAGTAGTGTGACAGGTGGGGCGGGCAAGATGCCAGTAGCCCGCCGCTCACCAGCCTGCGGCGGATCGGTGCCCGGCCGGAGCGGCGCCGGGGAGAGGACGGACGCTCCGGGAGCGGTACCCCCCGCCGGGCGTGCCGGACGACGAGAGCGGGGAGCACGGCGGTGCGCAGACCTGCACCTTCTGCGGTCAGGACCGAGCGGACCGGCCGGGCGGGGCTGAGACGTCCCGCCCGGCCGGTCGGGGGTTGGGGTCGGGCGGGCGTTACTTGGCGGGTCGCTCGGCCACGCAGAGGATGTTTCCTTCGCTGTCCTTGAACCAGGCGGCGCGCAGGCCGTCGCTGCCTTCAGCGATGCCGTCGACGGTTTTCAGGCCCGGGAAGTCGTACTCCTCGAACGTGATGCCGCGGGCTCGCAGCGCCGACACCTCGCCGTCGAGGTCGGCAACCTTGAAGCTGGCCAGGGTGTGTGCGGCCTGGCCTCCGCTCGGTGTCTCGTACATCCCGAACCGGGTGCCGCCGCTCTCGAAGGTGAGGTCCTCGGGGGTCTCCTCGACGAGCTTCAGGCCCAGGGTGTCGGTGTAGAAGGCCCTGGCCCGCGCCAAATCGGCGGCGGGGATCATGGCCAGCACCTGTGCGTCTCCCAGCATGGTGATTCGCCTCCTTCTGCTTCCAGGCTAGGCACCTCGAGGCAGGTGCGCCCACGGACGGGATCGGCGGCTCCACAGCGTGCGCGGCAGGTGGCTGGGCGTTACGCGGGCGCATTCCTTGGCCTTCACGCAACGTGGTCGGTCGGCAGCCGATTCATCACCGGCCCTGCGGCCGGCCGGCCCGTACACGCTCCAGGACTCCGCCGTCGCCTCCGAGGCCCGGGCCCGCGCCGGGTCGCCTGGACCTTCGGCATACCCGAGAGCGCCTACCATCCGCAGCGCGAGACCTGACCGGGTCCGGTTCCCGCCCCCGGAGCAGGCCGCCGAGCTACGCGTGTTGACCCTTACCCCACGTCAGGCCGCACGGTGGGGTACAGCGAACGCACGAAGGCACGGATGCACGCATGCACGCATGCACGGATGTACGGGAGGGATTCATGAGCTGGTCGGTGGGACAGGTCTCCGGATTCGCCGGGGTGACCATTCGGACCCTGCACTACTACGACCGGTCCGGGCTGCTGTCACCCAGTGAACGCAGCTCGGCCGGCTACCGGCTCTACAACGGCGCGGACCTCGCCAGGCTTCAGCAGATCCTCTTCTACCGGGAACTCGGCTTCCCGCTCGACGAGATCGCCGACATTCTGGCCGACCCGCAGGCCAACGCCCTCGAGCACCTGGTGGCGCGACGGCAGGCCCTCACCGAGCAGATCGCCCGGCTGCAGAAACTGGTCGACGTCGCCGAGCGGGCCATCGACGTCCAGCGCACGGGGGTCGAACTCGGCCCGGAGGAGCGCTTCGAGGTCTTCGGCGACGTCGTCTTCGACCTCAGCTACGCCGCCGACGCCCACCTCAAGTGGGGCGAGCGGGAAAGCCACCGGGAGGCGCTGGCCCGCGCCGCCACCCACTCGAAGGAAGACTGGCGGCAGCTGATGGCGGAGGCCGCCGGGTGGCGCCGTCGACTGCTGGCCGCCTTCGACGAGGGCCTCCCGGCCGACCACGAGGCGGTGCTGGACCTCGCCGAGGAGCACCGGCAGCACATCACCCGGTGGTTCACGCCCTGCCCGCCCGAGATGCACTGCCGGATCGCCGACGACTACGAGGCGGACGCCCGGGCCTTCGCGCTCGTCGTTCCGGCTGCCGAGCAACGCCCGGAGCTGGCCGGATACCTCCGGACGGCCATCGGCCACAACGCCGAACGGCACGGCGCGAGCGGCTCCGAGGTGACGCGATGAGGATCCTGGTGATGGCCGCAGGCTCCCACGGTGACGTCGCGCCCTACACCGGGCTCGGGGTGCACCTGCGTGGCGAGGGACACCAGGTCGCGCTCGCCGCGCCGGAGACCTTCCGCGAGCTGGTGGCCGGCAGCGGCCTCGAGTTCCGCTCGCTGCCGGTCGACCCGCGCGGGGCGCCCACCGGTCCGGAGGGCGGGCGCTCCGAACTGCTCGCGCGAGCCGCCGCGTTCATCGACCGGCTCGGTGACGGGCTCGCCGACGCGGCCGCGCCCGGTGCCGATCTGCTGCTGCTCGGCACCACCACCGCGCCGCTGGGCTGGCACCTCGCCGAGGCGATGGACGTACCGAGCCTCGGGGTCTACCTCCAACCCACCCTGCCGACGGGGGAGTTCCCGCCGGTCGTCGGCGGGAGCCGCTCGCTGGGCAGGTGGGGCAACCGGGCCGCGGGGGCGCTCGGCCAGCGGGTCGTGGACCGCCTGCACACCGGGGCCGCGCGTCGGCTGAGGTCGCGGCTGGGCCTTCCGGCAGGGTCGCAGGGCGCCCGGCGGCGGGCCGTGGAGCGGGCGAACTGGCCGGTGCTGCACGGGTTCAGCCCCACCCTCGTGCCGCGCCCGGCCGACTGGCGGGACGGGTTGCAGGTGGTCGGCAACTGGTGGCCGCACGTCGCGGCGGACTACCGGCTCCCGGCCGAGGTCGAGGACTTCCTGCGGGCCGGACCACCGCCGGTGTTCATCGGGTTCGGCAGCATGGCGGCGGGGCAGGGCGAGCGGCTGGGCGCCCTCGCGGTGGACGCGCTGCGGCGGGCGGGAGTCCGGGGTGTGCTGCAGGCGGGCTGGGCCGGGATCGCGGAGGAGGACGACGACGTGTTGAGCGTCGGGGAGGTGCCGCACGCCCACCTCTTCCCCCGCATGGCGGCTGTGGTGCACCACGTCGGCGCCGGCACGGCGGCCGCGACCCTCCGCGCCGGTGTCCCGAGCGTTCCGGTCCCGGTGATGGCGGACCAGCCCTTCTGGGCCGACCGGCTCGTCCGGGCCGGCACCGCCACCGCGCCGATCCGGTTCGCCGACCTGACGGCTGCCGGGCTGGCGGAAGCCATCCGCCGGGCCGTCGAGGGCCGGCCACTGCGCACGCGGGCGGAGGCGGTGGCTCGCGCGATGGCGGAGGAGAACGGCGCGGCGCGGGTCGCGGAAGCGGTGGCAGCCGTGGGGGGTGGTCGGCAGGCCGGTGTCATGGGGCGGGGGCGGTGAGGCGCGGGTGCCGGCAAGGGCGATGATGCGAGGGAGGGGAGCGAGTGAGCGGCCAGGTCCGGCCCGTCGCCGGGTGACCGGGTGACCGGGAGACCGGGAGACCGGGACGACGGGGTGCGGCAGACCTCACGGCGCTCGGGCGATCAGGACGGGCTGGAAGAACCCGGTGTCGGCGGGCGCCCGCCAGTCGGCCCCGGCGAAGCCGGCCTCCTCGGCGAAGGCGCTCAACTGCGCCTGGGTGAGGGCCCAGTAGGTGGACCGGTGGACGTCGACCCGCCACTGCCCGGCGTCGTCGGGCAGCAGCTGGAACAACTCCAGGTCGTACCGCTCGCCGTCCTCGTGCCACTGCCAGAGCTGGAAGACGACGGACCGCTGCCCCTCCCGCTCGGCGGTCTGCGGCGCGCTGGAGGACGGCCGGCTGCGGCGCAGCTCGTCGTACGGGCGGGTGGTGAGCAGCAGCAGACCGCCCGGGCGCAGGACGCGGCGCATCTCGCCGAGCGCGGCCAGGACGTCCTCGGGGGTGAGCAGGTGGGGCAGCGCGTTGTCCGCGCAGACGACGACATCGAAGCGGCCGTCAGGGAAGGGGAGTTGCCGCATGTCGGCGGCCGCGGTGGGGAGGGCGAGCCCGCGCCGGGTGGCCTCGGCGGCGGCGCGGTGGGCGGCCACCGGGCTGATGTCCGTGCCGGTGACCCGGTGCCCGAGCTCGGCGAGCCCGATGGCCTGGGTGCCGATGCCGCAGGCGCAGTCCAGCACCTCGGCGGCGCGGTCGCCGAGCCGCTCGCGGATCAGGGCGTCCAGCGCGGCGCCCTGGCGGGCGACGGAGGCGTCCCAGTCGGGGTAGAGGAGGTGGTAGCCCGCCGCGAGGGCGTCGTAGAAGCGCGCGATGGGGGAGCTGCTCATGGCGCTATCCTCGCGGAGGAGCACCGGCGCGGAGTACTGGTTTCGACAGGGTTCACGGGCCGGGGCGAGGAAGCCGAGCAGGGGGACGGATGCAACCCGCGCAGGATCGGCGGACGGGCCCGGAGCAGCCGGTCGAACTGCCCGAGGGTTCCTGGTGGGACTGGGACGTCTTCTCCTGGCGCCCGGGCGAGTTGCGCCTGGCCGCCGGGTACGACCTCGCCTACCACCACGGCCTGGAGCTGGTCTTCGCCGACCCGCTGTACGTCCGCTGCCCGGCGGACTTCCACGACCCGGTGTTCCGCGCGCCCACGCCGGAGGAGCGGCGGCTGGTCGGGCGGCAGTGCGGCGAGCCGCCTGGCGTGCTGGTCGCCTTCGAGGCGGACGGCGGTGGCACGGAGCCGGTGTCCGGGCTGATCGCCGCCGGGAGCCTGGAGGTGCGGGTCGGGTGGGTCCTGCGGCACGGACGGGGCACGGAATCCGGTGGCCGTGCGGTGCCGTCGCCGGGATGATGCGGGCATGCGCACCTTCGAAGAGTTGATCGCCGAGGCCCAGGCCGTGTCCGTGGACGGCTGGGACTTCTCCTGGCTGGACGGCCGGGCCACCGAGGAACGCCCCTCCTGGGGCTACCAGCGGCTGCTGTCCGAACGGCTGGGCACGGCGACGGCGGCTCTGGACGTCCAGACCGGCGGTGGCGAGGTGCTCGCCGGGGCCCTGCGGCTCGCCGAGCCGCAGGGGCTGCCGACGGTCCTCGCGGCCACCGAGTCCTGGCCGCCGAACATCGCCCGCGCCACGCGGCTGCTGCACCCGCTGGGTGCGGTGGTGGTCGCCGACCGGGACGAGCCTCCGCTGCCCTTCGCCGACCAGGCCTTCGACCTGGTCAGCAGCCGCCACCCGGTGCGGGCCTGGTGGCCGGAGATCGCCCGGGTGCTGCGGCCCGGCGGTAGCTACTTCGCCCAGCACGTGGGCCCGGCGTCCGTCTTCGAACTGGTCGAGTACTTCCTCGGGCCGCAGCCGGAGGCACGCGAGGGCCGCCGGCCCGAGGTCGAGAGCGAAGAGGCCCGGGCCGCCGGGCTGGACGTGGTGGACCTGCGCTCCGAGCGGCTGCGCATGGAGTTCCGCGACATCGGCGCGGTGGTGTACTTCCTGCGCAAGGTGATCTGGATGGTCCCGGGCTTCACCGTCGACGCCTACCGGGACCGGCTGCGCGAACTGGACGTCCGGATCCGGGCCGAGGGCCCGTTCGTGGCCCACTCGGCGCGCTTCCTGATCGAGGCGCGCAAGTAGATCGACCGATCCGGTGTCCGCATCGTACAGATATGGAAGGGTTGAGGAAAGACCGGAAGGTCCGGCTGGCCGTCCCTGCTGAGAGCACCGTTTGATCCAGGAGACGGCCCGACATCGCTCTGAACTGGACGGATGCCCCGTGCAGTCGTGCGTATGAGAGCTCTTCGACAGGTGCCGAGCGGTCGACTCCAGTCGGGGGCTCCTCGTGTGGGGGCGTCGAGAGTGGTCGAGTCTCACGTCTGTGCTCGTTGGACAGGGTTTGCTCGTACCTATGCTGACCTCTTGCTGACCGCGCTTGATGGCTAATCAGGTATATTTCGCGGCCACAGTGATGCGCCTGACTGCAGTGACCGCCCCTCGCATCCTGCGAGGGGGCCTGGCCCCGCCGTCGTGCCGGCCAGTCTCACCCCTGCCATCGCGCAACTTCGACAAGGCCCTGATCGGCCTGGCGGGGTTCGCGGGGATGGGGAGGGAGACGGTCACCTCGGGCGGGTGGTCGAGTGTGTTCTTCACCGTGCAGTGACCGACGACGGCCAGCAGACCGGCTGCCCGCTCGGGAGGCATGTCGGGGGCGGTGACCTCGATGGACACCGAGGCGATCCGGGCCGGACGGTCCCAGGCCATGGTGTAGTCGGCGGTGACCCGCAGGCCGTCCCTGCCCAGGTTGTGCCGATCGAGGTAGCTTCCGGCGTAGTGGGCGGTGCAGGAGGCCAAGGCGGCGGCGCACAGTTCGACGGGCGTCGGCGCGGAGTCGCCGCCGCCGGCGTCGATCGGCTGGTCGACGCTCAGGGCGTGGGAGCGGATGCCGATGGCATACGTGTCCCGCTCGACCGGGTCCACCTCGATTCGCCCGGCGGGAAGGATGCCGGGCCGCTCGACCGCGGCGGCCTGGCGGAGCAGCATCCCGGCCAGCTGTCGGGCCTCGGTCGGGGTGAGCGAGGCCCAGACATCGTTCGTGTCATACGGTTCGCGAGCGGTGTCGAGGACGACGCGGCCGGTGTCCGGCAGGACCTCCGGGGTGTAGCGGGATACGGCGACGGTCCGCCCGGAGGCGGTGTGCGTCAGCTGCTGGGTGGTGGTGTGAGAGTCGTGGGTCAGCACGGCCGTGCCTCCGGTGCTCAGGGCCCGGCACGGCGAACCGGACCGCTGCTGTCCAGCAGACCGCCGCCGGGGGTGAAGAGGAAGGGCCGTTGGACCCGCCGGTGGGCCCCATCGGCGATCCCGGAGGGAGCACGTCGCAGCATGCCCGACGAGGCCGGATGCGGCTGCTGGAGACGGCGGAGTTCCACCTCGGCATCGGCCGGCGGGCCCCGGGGCCGTTGGACCCTCGCCCGACACGCTGGTCCGGCGGATGCTGGAACCACCGGCGCTCCCCGCCGGCAGGGAGTGAAACCACCATGACCACCGAAACCGTCCTCACAGCCCCCGACCTGCACCTGCTGGCCGAAGCCGGCGGCGCGGCGCCCTCGCTGCACAACAGCCAGCCCTGGCGCTTCCGCCCCACCCCCGACCTGCTCGCCCTGGAGGTCCACGCGGACCTCGACCGGGCCGTCCCGGCCGCCGACCCCGACGGCCGGGCGATGCACATCTCGATCGGCGCCGCCGTGTTCAACCTGCGGGTGGCCGCCGCCCACCTCGGCCGGGAGGCCGCCGTCCGACTGCTGCCGGCCGGCGCCGACGCGCAGCCGCGAGCCGTCCTCGACCTCTCCGCCCCGGCCCGTTCACCGCAGCCCTTCGGCGCCGACCTCTACCCCGCTATCGCGGGACGCCACTCCAGCCGACAGCCGTTCACCAACCGGGACGTCCCCGAGGCGCTGGTCGCCGACCTCATCACGGCCGCCCGGGACGAAGGGGTCACCCTCACCATGCTGGAGGAACACGGCGTTCGCCGCGTCCTCGCCCTCACCTTCGAGGCCGAGGCCCGGATCGCCGCGGACGTGACCCGCGAGGCCGAGACCCGACGCTGGCTGCGCCTGGAACCCTCCTACGACGGCATCCCGCTCGCGGCCCTCGGCTCGCACGACCGCGACGCCCGCGTCCCGATGCGCGGCTTCGCCGGCCACCCGCCGCGCCACACCACCGCGGCCGAACGCTTCGAGGCGCTGCCGCAACTGGCGACCCTCAGCACCCACCTCGACACCCCGGCCGACTGGCTGCGCACCGGGCAGGCGATGGAGCGCGTGTGGCTGCTCGCCACCGTCCACGGCTTGCGCGCCTCCGTCCTGCACCAGGCCGTCGAGATCCCGGACACCCGCTGGCGCCTGCGCGACCCCGCTGAAGGGCCCGGGCACGTCCAGCTCGTGCTGCGCCTCGGCTACGGCCCGCCCGGTGCGGCCAGTCCGCGCCGCGCGGTGGAGGACGTTCTCGACCCGGCCGAGGGGTAGCGGGAATCGTCTGCCATCCCGGTTCATCTCCTGTGCGCAGGAGATGAACCGGACATCTTCCGCTGCCCCGAGACCCGACCGGCTTCGGGGTGGACGGGTTTCCGGGGTCAGCCGGGGCCGCTTGCCAGCGTGTGCGACATGCCGTCCAGGGCCAGTTGCATCGCCTGCCGTGGCCGACCTTGTCGACCACGGCCGAAGTGCGGCCCTCGATGCCCCGGGCCGCGAACTCGTGCTCCACCACTTGGTGCAGCCGTGGGCCGAAGGCCTGGACGTAGCCGGACTCGTAGGTGGTCCAGGTGAGGTGGACGAGCGAGCGGAGGTCCGACCGGCGCAGCCGGGTGTCCACCATCAGCGCGATCTCGTACAGCGGCCCGGCGCACTTGTTGTTCGGCGGGACGTGGAACAGCACCCGCCGGTGTTGTCCTGCTCGGGCGGCGCCCTTGAGGTCCTGGAACCGCCGGCCCGGCGACCGCATCTGCCGGGGCGTCCACGGTGGATGCGGAGCGGGGCCTCCTCGGCTCCGAACGGAAGGTAGATGGTGTTGGGCTTGAACAGGAAGTCCTCCTGGTCGGCGGCGAGCGACAGCCGGACGCGGTCGCCGAGCAGACGGCGCGGACCGAAGGCCGTCTCCAGGCCTGCGAAACCCCCCCCGCCGACCACGAGGACGTGCGGTTTCGAAGTCATCGCGGGGTCCGTGCCTTCCTACTCGGGCTCGATGACCGGAGGGCCCTCGGGGCGGATGATCCGGCCGCTGATCCCGGCGGGCTTGATGCGCATCCAGGTGTCCCGGGTACCGCCCGCCCAGGGGTGGGGGTCGGCGTGCTGTTCGAACCAGCGCACGACCTCGTCGTCGGAGACGGTCGAGACGGTGCCGTTCACCAGGACGCTCCAGCCGGTGGCGAACACCTCGTCCAATTGGTCGACCTCGAAGGCGACTTCGCTGCCCTCGGCCTGGGCGAGGGTACCGTCCGCCTCGGTGCGGTAGAGGATGGTGGCGTCCAGCACCCGGTAGTTGACGGGCAGCGCCACCAGTCCGCGCGGTGCCGTCAGGATCACCCGGCCGACGCCACCGGGGGTGAGTTTGGCCCAGCAGCCTGCCGGTTCCAGTTCCTCCAGCCGGACGCGGGCGTTGGCGCGGGCCCGGCCGGACGGGACGTCGCGCCCACCGCCGAGCAGGTCGGTGGCCGTGGTGTCGAGCGCGTCGGCGAGCCGGGCGAGGGTGCTGACGCCGACCGGGACGGGGTGTGTCTCCAGGTACTCCAGGAACCCGGGGGCCAGGCCGCCGCGCTCCGCCACCAGCTCGCGGGTGAGCCCCAGCTGGGTACGTCGGCGGGCGACCCGGCGCCCGAGGTCGCCGGGGTCGGCGGAGCGGATGTGTGCCCGGCCGCTGTCGGTGCTGTTCATCGGGACCTCCTGTTCAGCCCGCGGGCCCCTGGCCGCCTGGGACGATCACCAGCGGGGCCGTGCGGCGGTGCCTCCCGAGCGGCTCGCCTCGGAGCGGTCGATGCCCACGATCACGGGGTGGTGGGTTCCGAAGCCGTTCGTCGCGGACCCCGTTCGGCCCCGGCCGGTGCCGTCGCCGTCGCCGGCTCTGTGCGGAGCCTTCACCACCTTCATCGTCGGGCACTGTTGTACGGGCCGGGGAGGGTCGGTCGGGCCCCGGCAGCAGGCCGATGGGCCCCGACGACCCTCCCCCCATCCGGTCACCGGGTTCGAGCCGCTCGACCTGCTGGAGGGCATCCTGACGGCCGTCCCCCAGCTGGTGGACGGCCGGTGCGATCCGGGAGCTGGTCCCGCAGGACCCGGCGGTCACCGCCCGCGGGCGTCCGTCAGCCTGGTGGCTCCCCCGGGCCGCGGGTGTCGCGTCCGGGTCGGGGTTCGCTCCGGTAGTGGTCACGCCAGATCAGGCGGTACACCCGGGTCCAGCGGGGAACGGACCTGAGACCGGGGATGAAGGGGAGCAGGACCAGTGCCAGACTGAGCACGGCCATGATCGCCCAGACCTCCGCGTCCGCGTTCTTCGAGGTCTTGAACGGGTCGATCTGGTACCAGAACGTGTACAGCCACAGCCAGGCCTGGCCCGGGTAGTTGCCGGTCTCGTTCATCATGCCCCACTGGCTGCCGGTCAGGTGCTGGGCGGTCGCCTGGTCCGACAGGTAGGAGCCGTCGGCGAGGAAGAGCATCGGCCGGGTGTAGTCGGTCTGGTAGAAGCGCCCCTGTGCCAGCAGCCGGCCGTCCAGTGCGCCGGACTGGGCGAGGGCCAGCAGTCGGGCTGTGAGTGTCGGCACCGGGCCGTATCCGTCGGGGGCGACCTTGGCCGGATCGCCGTCCGGGGACTTGCCCAGTGCGTCGGAGTACGCCGAACTCCAAGCCTGCCGCTGATCGGCCGGGGCGGCGCGCCAGGCCGTGAGCGCGGCGGTGACCTCAGGGGGCTCGGGGGACTGGCTCAGCGGGCGCAGCACGAAGTCCTCGGCCGGGTCGACCGGGATGCGGACCCCGGCGGCGCGCTGCAGTCCGACCGGGCCGATCTTCTGTCCGGCGCCCGGGGTGTGGTTGTACGGCGGGCCGTAGCCCGCCGAGGTGCTGGTGCCCGCGAGTTCCGCGACCGCCGTGGCGGTGAAGTCGGCCTGGTCCGCGGTCGACCAGGACGCCAGGGTGATCGGCTTCTCGTCCGGTGACGAGAACAGTGCGGCGAGGCCCGCGCTCAGCAGGGCGACCACGACCAGGGCGATCGTGAACTCCTTGACCAGGTCGTACGGGCGGGTCGGGAAGTCACCCGACTCGGGGGTATCGGTGTGCCTCACGGCGCTGCCTCGGGCGGTGCGGCGTCGATCGGTGGCACGATCCCGCGGGTGCGCACCAGCAGGAGGTGCCAGCCCGTGAGCAGTACCAGCACGAGCGGGAAGAGCGCGATGTGCCACATCAACATCTGGCCGAAGTCCAGGACGTTGAACCAGGCGCCGATCCCGACGGCGTTGAGTGCGTCCTTGGCCTGCCCGGAGATCCACTGTGCGTCGAAGTTCTGCTGCACCACGTACCCGGTGAAGGCCGTGGCGATCGAGGCCAGGAAGGTGACCGCACCGGTCACCCAGGTCAGCGCCCGCCGCCCGCGCCAGGCGGCCATGAAGAACTTGCCCCACAGGTGGATCACCATGAACGCCATGAACAGCTCCGCGCTCCACAGGTGCACGCTGTTCACGTACTTCCCGACAGCGGAGGCATGCCACCACCCCGGGCCCTCCAGCGCCAGGACCCCGCCGGAGACCAGCACCACCACCAGCGAGGACACCGTGAGGACACCGAAGAGGTAGATCCACGAGGCCATGTACACCGGCTGGGTGTCCGGCAGCAGCTTCTCCGGGGGCAGCCGGCGGACGGCGAACCGCCGCACCGCACCCGTCCAGCTAGTCATCGCGGTGCTGTCCGGTCGGGAACGGCAACAGCAGTGCGGCCACGAAGAGCAGCACCATCACGCCGATCACCACCAGGTTCGCCACCGAGATCTGCACCACGCCCCAGTGGACGTAGTGCCCGGGGTGGTTGAGATCGACGGGTGCCGACATCGGTGTCACCGCCATCACGCTCTCCTTCCGAACGCCGGGAGCCCGGGGCCCAGTCTCGGCGGGCACCAGGCCTCCGGCATGCGGGGCTGCTCCGATCGGCGGGTCGCTCCTGTTCGGCGGCCGCCACGGCGTGCTTCACGGTGGCGAGGCTGTCCGGGGTGACGGAGACCGAGCCGATCCCGGCGTGCACCAGGGCCATCGGGTGGACGCGGACCTGGTGGGCGACCACGAACTCGGTACGGGCCAGCCCCACGCCGGGGGGATCGCGGCCGACCGCAGCGTGGTCACCGACTCCCCGGTCAACGCCGACATGTCGACCTCGATGGCCCCCTGCAGCAGGCGAATGTCGGCGGCGATTCGGTCACCCGCCTCGATGACGACGACGTCGCCCGGGACCAGCTCGGTGGCGTCGATCTCCCGCGGGACACCGTCCCGCAGCGCCTTCGCCCGCTGGGGGATGTAGGCGGCCAGCGCCTCGACCGCGTGCTGGGCGTGCACCTCCTGGACGAACGCGAACGCGGCGTTGAGGAAGATGATCAGCACGACCGCGGACCGCCACGAGCAGGCAGCACGGGTCGGCGGCTGCGAGGTGCTCCCGATCGCGCCTCCTGCGCTCGCGCAGCACGATGGAGGGAGTGACCGAGTGAGGCGATCGAGATGGCCGGCGAACTGCTCCATCGACGTGGGTACCGTGGCCTTCGTTCCCGGACTTGTTCAAGGACTTTCCCATGACGTCCCGCCCCTGTCCGGAGGACCCGGGAGGGCAGCCACGGACGATCGGGATCACAACCGCCGTGTCACCGCGATGAACGGCCCTGACGCGTCCGGTCCGCTTGCGGCGGGCAGCGGAGGGAGGAGTCCGCTGCCGGAGACCATGCCTCCGATCCTCACCCTGACAGTGAACCCCACCGTCGACATCTGCTGCGAGGTCGACCGCCTGGCGGACATCGGTAAGACCCGTGCCCGGGTCAGGTTCGTGGCCGCCGGCGGCGGAGGGATCAACGTCGCCCGGGACGTGTCGAGGCTCGGCGGACGGGCGACCGCCGTCCACACCGCCGGCCGCGAGGTCGGCCAGCGCCTCAACCGCCTATTGGACGAGGAGGGGGTCGACCACATCGCCCTCGGGATCGCGGGTGAGACCCGCGAAGCGTTCGTGCTGTTCGAGACCGAGTCACGCCGCAGCTTTCACATCGTGCCGCCGGGCCCGCGACTGGACGATGTGGAGGGAGGGCGCCTCCTGGACGCGCTTGGCCGAGCGGCTGGCAGTCACCAGTACGTCGTGGCCAGTGGCAGTCTGCCCAGCGGCCTGCCCGACGCCTTCTACGCGGCGGTCGCCCGCCGGGTCAAGGAGGCCGGGTCCCGGCTGGTGCTGGACACCTCGGGGCGGGCCCTGCGCGAGTCGCTGCACGAGGGCGTCTTTCTGCGGAGGTGCAACAATCACGAGGCTGCCTCCCTCGCCGGCCGGGCGGTCCGGAGCTTCGACGACGCCCGCGCTGTCAACGAGTCGCTGCTTGCCGCAGGAGCGACTGAGATCGCCGTCACCACCCTCGGGGAACTCGGAGCACTCTGTTCGACGAGGTACGGCCATACCGGGTTGCGAGCCCCGCAGTCGCCTGGGGAGTCACTCAGCGACGCCGGGGCCGGAGACGCCATGGTGGCCGCACTCACTCTGCGACTGGCGGCGGGCGATGATCCCGTCCAGGCGTGTGCCCTTGGGGTGGCCGTGGCCGCCGCGGCGGTGCTCACCCCCGACACCGAACCGTTCGATCGAGAGGTGGCCGAGTCCCTCTACCCCGCGGTGCGAATAAGACGGCAAGCAGGTTCATGACTGCCCCCGGGCCGTCCGTGTCCCCGGTGGTCAGGGCCCTCCAGATCACGGAGCGGCAGGGGTCCTGGACACGGGTGAAGGCGGCTCGGCTCCGGTACTGAAGGACCACCATCGAGACCGAGCTGCCGGTCTACCAGGGGGCGAGGCACCCCCTGTTCACGGGCCCGGGAGTGTGTCGCCTGCGCGAGGGATGTGTACTGGGGTCCGGCTCGGTGGGCGTGGAGTGGGCGGGGTGCGGAAGGTGAGGAGGGTGAGGAGTGCGAGGTCGTCGCGTCCATCGGCGAGGCGGGCGTCGGCCAGGTTCCGGCACAGGTCTTCGAGGGGCAGGCCGGGGTCGGCGTACAGGTAGCGGGCGGTGCCGTCGGGGCCGACCAGGAGCGGCGGCGGGTGTCCGGCGTTGCTCCAGTGAAGTGTCCGTCGGCGAACGGGACGATCAGGCGCAGCCCCGGGTCGCGCGCTCCGGTGATCCGGCCGAACCGGAAGACGACCCCCTTCTCGTACTGGCGGACGATGCGGATCGACATCGCGAGCCCGATCAGGACCAGGATGACCAGCACCACCAGGACTGCGATCACGGCGGTCATGTCGGCTCCCTTCGATTGCGGACCTGCGTCGACAGCCAGGTCCGGGAACGCGTCGCCACGAGCAGAGCGACCGGGAGGCGCGGGACCGGTACTCGGTCCTACCGTGAGCCTGCCCCGCATCCGGTGCCGGCGACAGGGCCGAACGGGCCCGCTCCCGTCGTGACCGGCCCGCCCCACGTGCAGGACTTCCGGCTTGGCGGGTCACCGATGGCGTCCCCGAGGAGGTATCCGTCGCCCGAACGCCGACACCGGAGCGGGGAGGGCCGGTAAGCGCACGTACCCGGCCACCCTGCGCTTCGCCCGCAACCACACCCGGGGGTGACCGTCCGCAGGCAATGCGTCGCACCTGAGAGAGGAGTGCACAGCGTCCCCACCCACTTCGGCCCTGGCGCCGGGCGGGGGCGAGCGTATTGTGGGAATCGGCCTGCAGGGCGAGCGAGGGAGTTCGACCGGATGGCCCTGGGCGATGGGCGGAGGCTCCGCGCGGGGCGTTTGTCGACGGTCGGGCTGAGAGGCTGGATGGTCTGTGAGACCGGAAGGCGACCTCCACCACCTGATCCGGACAATGCCGGCGAAGGGAGCCCACCTTGCAGGTTTTCGCCTGCCCGCACGGCATTGCGGCGAGGTGCGTTCGCCTTGGCCGGCGTGCACCCGGCCGAGACCGCTGAAGGCGGTCCGGTGCAGAGCAGCAGGCCCCCGGTTGCGGGGCGCTCGGCCGCCGGACCGGGGCCGTTCGACCCATGCGCCGACCTTCCTGTTCCCTGGCTGGGATATAGGGGTTGGCCATGGGACGACCGGCTGGGAGCGCCGAGCCGCAGCTGCGCCGTCAGCTGGGGGTGCTCGACGCCGTGGTCATCGGGCTGGGGTCGATGATCGGTGCGGGGATCTTCGCCGCACCGGCCCCCGCCGTCGGCGTGGCCGGGTCCGGTCTGCTGCTCGGGCTGGTCCTCGCGGCGGTGGTGGCGTACTGCAATGCCGCGTCGTCGGCCGGCTGGCCGCGCGCTATCCGCAGTCCGGCGGGACGTACGTCCACGGGCGGGAGCGGCTGGGCGCGTTCTGGGGCTACCTGGCCGGGTGGGGTTTCGCGGTCGGGAAGACCGCGTCCTGCGCGGCGATGGCGCTGACGGTGGGCGGCTACGTCTGGCCGGGCCAGGTGCACGTGGTGGCGGTGGCCGCCGTCGTGGCGCTCACGGCCGTGAACTACGCCGGTGTGCAGAAGTCCGCGTGGCTCACCCGGCTGATCGTCGCGGTGGTGCTCGCGGTGCTCGCGGCCGTGGTGGTGGCCGCGCTGACCTCGGGCGGCGCGGACGCGGCCCGGCTGGGCATCGGCGTGGATGCCACACCGGGCGGCGTGCTGCAGGCGGCGGGCCTGCTGTTCTTCGCCTTCGCCGGCTACACCCGGATCGCCACCCTGGGGGAGGAGGTCCGCGACCCGGCCCGCACCATCCCGAGGGCCATCCCGATCGCGCTGGGCATCACGCTCGTCGTCTACGCCGTGGTTGCCGTTGCCGTCCTGATGGTGCTCGGGCCCGAGCGGCTGGCAGCCGCCCCCGCGCCGCTGTCCGAGGCGGTGCGGGCGGCGGGCACCGACCGGCTGGTGCCGGTGGTGCGGGCCGGGGCGGCAGTGGCCGCGCTCGGCTCGCTGCTCGCGCTGATCCTCGGGGTGTCCCGGACGGCGCTCGCGATGGCCCGCGACCGTCATCTGCCGCACGTCCTGGCGGCGGTTCATCCTCGGTTCCAGGTGCCGCACCGCGCCGAGCTGGCGGTCGGCGCGGCCGTCGCGGTGGTGGCGGCGACCGCGGACGTGCGTGGGGCGATCGGGTTCTCGTCCTTCGGGGTGCTGGCGTACTACGCCGTCGCGAACGCCTCGGCGTGGACGCTGACCGAGGCTGAGGGCCGCCCGCCACGGATGGTTCCGGTACTCGGCCTGGTCGGCTGCCTGGTGCTGGCGCGTTCGCGCTGCCGCTGTTCTCGGTGATCTCAGGCGCGGCCGTCCTGGCGGCCGGTGCCGTCGCCTACACGGTTCGCCGACGCTGGTCCTCGTGAGCGGAGCCGGCCGAACCGAATCCGCCACCGCCGGGGGTCCGGATCTCCAGGGCGTCGCCGGCCGTGACGTCCGCGGTGCCGCAGCCGGGCAGGTCGTCAGCGGTGCCGTCGGCGTGCAGGACCCGGTTGGCGCCGAGGGCGCCGGGGGAGCCGCCGGCCAGGCCGTACGGGGGGACGCGCCGGTGGCCGGAGAGCAGGCTGACGGTCATCGATTCGCGGAAGCGCAGCCGGCGCAGCGCGCCGTTGCCGCCGTGCCAGCGGCCGTCGCCACCGCTGCCGGGGCGGACGGCGAACTCCTCGACCAGGACGGGCAGGCGCCACTCCAGGACCTCGGGGTCGGTGAGGCGGGAGTTGGTCATGTGGGTCTGGACGACGTCGGCGCCGTGGAAGCCGGGGCCGGCGCCGGAACCGGAGGCGATCGTCTCGTAGTACTGGTGGTGCTCGTTGCCGAAGCTGAGGTTGTTCATCGTGCCGGAGCCCTCGGCCTGGACGCCGAGGGCGGCGTAGAGCGCTCCGGTGATGGCCTGGGAGGTCTCGACGTTGCCGGCGGCGACGGCGGCGGGGTACACGGGGGCGAGCATCGAGCCGGGCGGGACGACGATCCGCAGTGGGCGCAGGCAGCCGTCGTTGAGCGGGATGTCGTCGTCGACGAGGGTGCGGAAGACGTACAGGACGGCGGCGGTGACGACGGCGGACGGCGCGTTGAGGTTGCTCTTCTGCTGGGGCGCGGTGCCGGTGAAGTCGATGGTGGCGGTGCGGTGTTCGTGGTCGACCCGGACCTGGACGGCGATGACGGCGCCGGAGTCGGTCTCGTAGCGGTAGGCGCCGTCGGCGAGGCCGTCGATGGCCCGGCGCACCGCCTGTTCGGCGTTGTCCTGGACGTGCCGCATGTAGGCCTGGACGACGTCGAGGCCGAACTGGTCGATCATCGCGTTGACTTCCTCGACGCCCTTGCGGTTGGCGGCGACCTGGGCCCGTAGGTCGGCGAGGTTGGTGGCCGGGTCGCGGGACGGGTAGGGCGCCTCGGTGAGCAGCCGCAGGGTCTCGGCCTCGCGGAGGCGCCCGTCCGTCACCAGCGGCCAGTTGTCGAACAGCACGCCCTCCTCGTGGATC
Organism: Kitasatospora sp. NPDC034035; assembly: GCF_055575755.1. Taxonomy (NCBI): domain Bacteria; kingdom Bacillati; phylum Actinomycetota; class Actinomycetes; order Kitasatosporales; family Streptomycetaceae; genus Kitasatospora; species Kitasatospora sp. NPDC034035. The sequence goes on from NZ_JBVISA010000018.1 coordinate 70,504, forward strand.
TCGCGGCTGGCGGCGGGCATCGAGCCGGGGGTGATGCCGCCGATCTCGGCGTGGTGGCCGCGGGAGGCGACGAAGAACAGCGGCTCTCGGCCGGTCGGGTCGAAGACCGGGGTCACCACGGTGACGTCGGGCAGGTGGGTGCCGCCGTGGTACGGGTCGTTGACGGCGTAGGTGTCGCCGGGGCGCACGGCGGGGCCGCGGCGGCGGATCACCTCCTTGACGGTGGTGCCCATCGAGCCGAGGTGGACGGGGATGTGCGGGGCGTTGGCGACGAGGTTGCCGTCCGCGTCGAAGAGGGCGCAGGAGAAGTCGAGCCGCTCCTTGATGTTGACGGACTGGGCGGTGGACTCCAGCCGGGCGCCCATCTGTTGGGCGATCGCCATGAAGAGGTTGTTGAAGACCTCCAGCAGGACGGGGTCGGCAGCGGTCGGGGCGGCCGGCTCGGCGCGGGCCCGGATCTGCTCGACCAGCAGGTGACCGGCCGGTGTCACGGTGGCCCGCCAGCCGTCGTCCACCACGGTGGTCGCATTGGCCTCGGCGATGACGGCCGGGCCGGTGAGGGTGCCGCCCGGTCGCATGGACTGACGTTCCAGCAGGGGGACTTGGCGCCAGGCGCCGTCGGCGTACAGCGGCACGTCGACGGGTTCGGAGGCTTGGGCGGGGGAGCGGGTGTCGAGTTCCGGCTGCTCGGAGAGCCCGGTGCCCTCGACGGCGAGGGCCTCGATGACCAGCGGCCGGTCCATCAGGAAGGAGTAGGTGGCGCGGTGCCGTTCCTCGAACTCGGCCGCCATGTCGGCGGGTTCGCCCAGCGGGACGCCGAGGGTGGTGTCGGTGCCCTGGTAGCGCAGCCGAGCCCGGAAGGCCAGCCGGATCTGCTCCGGCGGGGTGCCTTGGTCGAGCAGTTCGGCGGTGGCGGCCTCCGCCAGTCCGTCGGCCAGGGCGCGTACGTCCGCCATCTCCTCGGCCGCCAGCGGGCGTTCGACGGCGTGCTCGCGCAGGACGGTGGTGTCGGCCAGGCCGATGCCGAGGGCGGAGAGCACGCCGGCCATCGGCGGGACCAGCACGGTGCGGATGCCCAGTGCCTCGGCGACCGCGCAGGCGTGCTGGCCGCCGGCGCCGCCGAAGGTGGTCAGCGCGTAGCGGGTGACGTCATGGCCCTGCTGGACGGAGATCCGCTTGATCGCGTTGGCGATGTTGCCCACCGCGATCCGCAGGAAGCCCTCGGCGGCCTCCTCCGGTGATCTGTCCCCTACGTCGGCCGCCAGTTCCGTGAACCGGCGTCGCGTCAGTTCGGCGTCGAGCGGCTGGTCGCCGTCGGGGCCGAAGACGCGGGGGAAGTGCCCGGCCTGGATCCGGCCGAGCAGCAGGTTGGCGTCGGTGACGGTCAGCGGGCCGCCGCGCCGGTAGCAGGCGGGGCCGGGGTCGGCGCCCGCCGAATCCGGCCCGACCCGCAGCCGTCCGCCGTCGAAGCGCAGCACCGAGCCGCCGCCGGCCGCGACGGTGTGGATCGCCAGCATGGGCGCGCGCAGCCGCACCCCGGCGACCTGGGTCGTCACCACCCGCTCGTACTCGCCCGCGAAGTGCGAGACGTCCGTGGAGGTGCCTCCCATGTCGAATCCGATCACCCGCTCGCAGCCGGCCAGTCGGGACATCCGCACCATGCCGACGATGCCGCCCGCCGGGCCGGAGAGGATCGCGTCCTTGCCGCGGAAGTGCCCGGCCTCGGCCAGGCCGCCGTTGGACTGCATGAACATCAGCCGGACGCCGGCCAGTTCGTCGGCCACCTGTCGGACGTAGCGGCGCAGCCCGGGGGAGAGGTAGGCGTCGACCACGGCGGTGTCGCCGCGCGGGACCAGCTTCATCAGCGGGCTCGCCTCGCTGGACAACGACACCTGGGTGAAGCCGAGTTGCTCGGCGATCCGGCCGATTGACCGCTCGTGAGCGGGGTGCAGGTAGCTGTGCAGGCAGACCACGGCCACGGAACGGATGCCGTCGCGCAGGCACCCGCGCAGGTCCTCGGTGAGCCGGTCGAGATCGGGAGGGCGCAGCACCGTGCCGTCGGCGGCGATCCGCTCGTCCACCTCGACCACCCGGGCGTACAGCGGCTCGGGCAGCGCGATCTCGCGGGCGAAGATCTGCGGCCGGTTCTGGTAGCCGATCCGCAGCGCGTCCGCGAAGCCGCGGGTGATGACCAGCGCGGTCGGCTCGCCGGTTCGCTCCAGCAGGGCGTTGGTGGCCACGGTGGTGCCCATCCGGACGGCTTCGATGCCGGCTCCGGACGGCAGCAGGGCCCGGATCCCGGCCACGGCGGGGTCGCGGTAGCGGGCGGGGTCGTGTGAGAGCAGCTTGTGGGTCAACAGCCGGCCGTCCGGGGCCAGCGCGACGACATCGGTGAAGGTCCCGCCCCGGTCCACCCAGAACTGCCAGCCCTTGGATGCCGCCATGACCGGCTCCCTCCGCCGTGCCGAGTGGCGCCCCGTGCACGAGTATCCGTCCGGGTGAACCGGGCGGGCAATCGGAACACACTGGGCATGCGGGCCGACCAGAGAGGCAGCGATGACGACCACGACGGTAGGAGTGCTCCGGGAGACCGTACCGGGCGAGTGCCGGGTGGCTCTCGTCCCCGACCTGGTGCCGGCCGTCGGCCGGCTCGGGCTGACCGCGGTGGTCGAGCCCGGTGCCGGAGCCCTCGCCGGGTACCACGACGCCGACTACCGTGCCGCGGGAGCGACCGTCGTCGGGCGGACCGACCTGCTGCGTCGCGCGGACGTCCTGCTCGGCGTCCACCCGCCGACCGTCGACCCGGTGCACGGCCTGCGCCCCGGCCAGGTGCTGGTCGCGATGCTGCGCCCGCACCGGATCCCCTACCGGGTCCGGCAGTGGGCGGATCGGGGGGTCACCGCGATCGGCCTCGACCTGGTGCCACCCGCGCTGCCCGCCGGTTATCCGCTGGACGCCGAGGCCTCCCAGGCGAGGGTGACCGGCTACCAGGCGGTGCTGCTCGCGGCCGCCCGGCTGGGCCGTTGCCTGCCGCCCTGGGGCTCGGCGGACGGGCTGTTCGACCCGGTCCGGCTCCTCGTGGTCGGTGCCGGACACGCGGGCCTGCAGGCGATCGACACGGCCCGTCGTCTGGGCGCGCAGGTCCACGCGGTCGAACTGCGCCGCCGCGAGCGTGCGGCGGTCGCCGCCCTGGGGGCCGACCTGCTGGACCTGCCCTTGCTCCACCCGGTGGCGGACGATCGGGAGCTCCGGGAGACGCTCGACCTCAAGCGCTCCGCCTGGACGGCGGGGCTCGCCGAGGCCGTCACGCGCCACGACCTCGTGGTGACCGCCCTCGGGCTCCCCGGTCGCGTCCCCCCGGTGCTGCTCAGTACGGCCGCAGCGGCTGCGATGAGGCCCGGTTCGGTGCTGGTGGACCTGGCGGTCTGCCCAGAGGGCGGCAACATCGAGGGCGTCCTGCCGGACACCACCACGCTGGTCGGCGACGGGGTGGTGGTGATCGGTGCCGGGGAGTTGGCCGCGCAGGTGCCCGTCACCGCCTCGTGCGCGTACGCCCACAACGCGCTGGCGTTGCTCGCTCGCCTCCTGCGGGCCGCCGCGCCGGCGGACGACCCCGTCCTGGGGCCGATGCTGGTGACCCACCAGGGCATGGTGCTGCACGAACCCACCAGGCGGTTGCTGCTGGAGGCGACCGCCGTGGCGGGCCTGCCGTAGCCTCGGAAGCCCCGGGCCTCAGAGCCCGGCGTGCGAGAACAGCACCGCGTGGCGGGCGATCGACCCCGCGTGGGCCGCGCACTGCTGGTAGCAGCAGGACAGCAGCACGAGGTCGGCGATGTCGACCAGGTCCGCCGACTCCTCGTGGATCAGCAGTTCGTACAGCAGCCGCTGCCGTTGTCCGACCTCGTGCAGCTCCCCGAGGATGTCCGCGACGCCCTCGGGCGCACCGGATTCCAGGACGTCGGCCGCCCGTGCGGCCAGGTCCAGGGCGGCGTCGGCGATCCCGCGCAGCGGGGCCTGGAGCCGCTCGTCGACCGGCTCCCGTTCCTGACGCGCCCAGGCCGCCTCCAGCAGCCGCTGGGCGAGCTGCCCCAGGGCCTCCACCTCGGTGCCCACATGGACACCCGTGACGACCCCGGCCCGCCCGCCGAGCGTTCCGGCAGCGTCCTCCTCGATCCGGTCCCGCAGCTCGGCCAGTGCCTTCTCCGCCGCCGGGACCCCGTCGTCGGCCGGATCCGTCAGCGCGGCGGTCGCGCCGCACAAGGCGGCGTGCGCGAGCCGCACCAGTCCGGCCAACTCGGCGATCAGGGTGCGGTACTCCCGGTTCCGCTCTCCGCCATCAGACATCCGTTCGCTCCTGTCCTCCGCGGAGCGCCCGAGCGGCCTGTCCGGCCCGCTCCGCCTCCCCCTCGACCAGTGTTGCTCCGCCCGGTGCGGGGCGTACCCGGCGTCGGGCGGTGGCGCGGCGTCCAGGCGTACTTCGGTACTGCCGTCCGGGGCCGCGGCCATCGCGAAGGAGAGCCGGTCCGGCCTCTGCCCGACGACCGCACGGGGCCGGACCCCTGGGGTTCGGTCCGGCCCCGCACGCTTGCGTCCGGGGCGCCGCCGGGGCAGTCAGATCAGGCGGGCGCCCCAGGCGCGGGCGCGGTCGAGTTCGCCGCTGCGCAGCGGGCCGTCGACGCCCTCGACGATGAAGCCTTGGGGCTCGGCGACCACGTCGTAGTGGTGGCGGGAGAGCCGCTGGGCGATGCCCTCGGCGGCGCCGCCGCTGCCGGGTGTGGCGCCGCGGGTGTCGAACGCGGCGGCGTAGGTGCCGGGTTCGGTCTTCGGGAGGTCGTGGAACCAGGAGCGCAGGCCCGGCCCCTCGGCGGTCTCCCGGGCTTCGGCGGCGGCGTCCTCGTGGCCTTCCTTGTGGCCCTCGGCGGTGGCCGCCATCCGGCGGCTGAGCCCGGAGGACATGCCGCGCATGTGGGTCGGGCCGCCGACCACCAGCAGGTCCGCGGTGCGGGTCACGTCCGCGCCGGCCTCGGTCACCGGGAGGCAGTCGACGGCTGCCGAGGGGTCGGCCTGGTGGACACCTTCGGCGATGGCCTCGGCGATCTCGCGGGTGTTTCCGTACATGCTCTCGTACACGATCACGGTGTGCATGGTCTCCACCTTTCCTCACCATCAGGTTCGCGCCGCGCGGACGGTCCGGACGCGGGCCGTTCGGCCCGGATCGGGTCGCCGGACGGTCCGTGTCAGTCGTGCGGGACGACGGCGATCGGGCAGTGGGCGTGGTGGAGCAGTCCGTGCGGGACGGAGCCGAGCCGCATGCCGGTGAAGCCGCCGTGCCCCCGGCGGCCGACGACCACGGCGAGCGCGTGCTCGGAGGCCCGGGCCAGTTCCTCGACCGGGTGGCCGTGCACCAGTTCGTGGGTCACTGCGACGTCGGGATGGAGCTCCTGCCGCCCGGCGGTGCTCTCGAACAGCAGACTCCGCAGGGTCTGCTCGGTGGCGTGCTCGTCGAGGTTGCCGATCGGCGGACGCTGCCACACCCAGAGGACGCGCAGGGCGGCACGTCGTTCGGAGGCGAGGTCGAAGGCGAAGTCGACGGCGGCCGCCGAGGACAGGCTGCCGTCCACGCCGACCACGACGTAGGGCGGCTCCTGGGTGACGTGCTCGGGGTCGCGGACGACGATCACCGGGCAGTGGGCCTGGGCGCTCACCGGGACGGCCACCGAGTAGGCGCTGAGCGCCTCCGCCGTCCGCCCCAGCCGACGGGAGCCCAGCACGACGAGCGCGGCGTGCGCGGACTCCCGGCACAGCGCCGGTGCCGGAACGTCCTCCGAGACGGCGGTGGTCACCGTCAGCCCGGGGTGCCGCTCCCGGGCCACGGCGGAGGCCCGGTCGAGCGCCTGGTCGGCCCGCTCGCGCAGGGCCTTGTGGTACCGGCCCTCGTCGAGGACCCGGTACTCGCGGTACAGCGACGGGATGGCGTGCACCAGGCGTAGCGGCAGGCCCCGGCGGTCGGCCTCGTCGGCGGCCCAGGTGGCGGTCATCCGGCCGGTGTCGAGCGCGTCGACGCCGAGGACGACGGGACGGCGCGTGCCGTCGGAACTGACGGATGTCATGGCTCCTCCTCGGGCCCGTCGAACGGACCCTTGCTCCCACGCTAGGCAGCTCCGACGCCCGGCACGAGAGCCGACCGGCCCCAGCCGCCGGAGCCCGGCAGCCCCACCCGCGAGCCGGTACCGACGCCTTGCCGCGCAGGAGGCTGGTGGTCCCCGCGAACCTCCTCCTTCCCCTGGCCCTCCCCGCCCCGCCGAACTCGCGGCCGGAGACGGCCACGGCGGCGGCCCTTCAGTCGGCGAAGAGGTGGGGGTCGGGCGGTGCGGGCACGGCGGCGTCCTCGTCCTCGCGCTCGTGAGGGGAGTGGTGGAAGTGGTGGATCCGGGCGTCCGGGCCGGGACAGTACTCGGTGACCCGCTCGCTGTCGGACCAGCGCACGTCGTACGGCGGGCTGCCGTCCGGGTGGTGCAGGCCGACGATCTCGCCGTCCCTCCTGGTGGCGCCCGGCCGGGTGCCCTGGACGATGATGCGGTCTCCGACGGCGGCTTCCATGCCGTCCTCCTGGGGTCGATACGAGGACGGGGCCAGCCGTCCGTACCTCCATGGCACCACCGGAGGCCGGGTACGGAAGGGGCCGGAAGGGCCCGGGCCGGTGGCCCACCCGGCCCTGGAACCGCCGCTCCGGGCCGGCGAACACTGGCGGTACGACCAGCAGAGCCATCCCGGCACGGAGGAGGCGCGTCATGTCCGTCGCAGCCACCACGCACAGGCCACCGGCCTCGCGGACCTCCCTGCGGCAGCACGCCCGCCGGGCCGCCGGCCGGGACCGCAACCCGCTCTGCCGCCCGCTGGACCGGGCGTACAGCCGCCTGGTGGCCGGGTTCGCGCTGACGGTCCTGGCCGCGCTCGGCGTGGCGTCGGTCGCGGCGCTGGTCGTGTTCCGTGCGGAGGCGCATACTGCGGCCCAGGTCGCCCGGCACCGGCACGTCGTCAGCGCCGTCACCACGGGTCCGGCGCTGTCGGACGGCCTGCGGGCGGGCGGCGCGCGGGCGTATGCCCCGGCCCGCTGGACGTACCCGGCCGGGCCCGATGCCGGGACCATCCCGGTCCCGGACGGCACGCTCGTCGGGACGGCCGTCGTGATCGGGCTCGACGACGCCGGGCACCCGGTCGGCGCGCCCAAGGGAGCCACGCAGATCCTCTCGGATGCCGCCCTGCTGGGCCTGGGCACGGTCTCCGTGCTCGGGCTCGCCGCGGAGGGCGGCTTCGCGCTGCGCCGCCACACGCTGGACCGGCGGGCGGAGCAGAGCTGGGAGTCCGACTGGGAGCAGGTGGAACCGCGCTGGTCCGGGCGGCGATGAGCGGGCCGGCTGTCGGCCTCACAGACGGAAACGGCGGGTCTCGCCCGGTCGGATCGTCGCCTGCGTGCCGCGCAGCCGGATCACGACCGGGTCCTGCCGGTCCTCACGCAGGCTCACCGTGACCGCGCCCCGGTCGACGGCGATCGCGACGCCCCAGTGGCCGCGGTAGCGCAAGTCCAGCTCCAGCCGGCCGAGGGCGGACGGCAGGTGCGGGTCGAGCCAGAGGGCGTCCTCGCGGACCTCCAGCCCTGTGTAGCAGCGCTGCAGCAGGTCGACCGCGCCCGCCATGGCGCCCAGGTGAACACCCTCCGCCGTGGTGCCGCGCTGGCTGTCCTGCAGGTCGGCCACCAGGGCGTCTCGGAAGTACCGCCAGGAGGCGCGGCGGTCGGAGCGGGTGAGCACCCAGGCGTGCACCACGGAGCTGAGCGTCGAGCCGTGGACGGTGCGCTGCAGGTAGTAGTCGGTGGTGCGGCGGAGCAGTTCGTGGTGCGCGGGGTAGCCCAGGCGCCGCAACAGGTCGCGCACCTCGCGGGCGGAGAACAGGTACCAGAGCATCAGCGCGTCGGCCTGCTTGGACGCCTTGTAGCGGTTCACCGTGTCGTCCTCGGCCTCCAGGATCCGGTCGAGCCGGCGCAGGTCCGGGTAGCGGCGCCGGTAGGCGGCCCAGTTGAGCTCGGCGAGCTGCTCGTAGCCGTCGAACTGGCTCAACACGCCGTCGTGGAAGGGGACGTGGAGGTGGCGGCCGACCTCCTGCCAGCGGTCCAGCTCCGGATCGTCGAGGGCGAGGCGCTCGCGCAGCTCGTCGCGGCGGTAGGCGGGCAGGACGTCCAGGGCGTCCTGGGCGCGGGCCAGCACCCAGGACGCCAGCACGTTGGTGTAGGCGTTGTCGTCCAGACCGGGCCGGTCCGCCCCTGGATAGGCGTCGTGGTACTCGTCGGGGCCGAGCACCCCGCGGATCGACCAGCGTCCGCGGCTCTGGTCGTGGGTGGCGGCGGAGGACCAGAAGCGGGCGATCTCCAGCAGCGTCTCGGCTCCGGCCGAGGCGAGGAAGTCGCGGTCCCCGGTGGCCTGGTAGTACTGCCAGACGTTGTAGGCGACCGCCGAGCCGACGTGCCGCTGGAGGTGGCTGTGGTCGGGCAGCCAGCGGCCGGACAGCGGGTTGAGGTGCAGCTGCTGGGACTCTTCCCGGCCGTCGCTGGCGCTCTGCCACGGGTACATCGCCCCGCGCAGCCCGACCTCGTGGGCCTGCCGGCGGGCGGCGTCGAGGCGGCGGTGGCGGTAGCGGAGCACGGCGCGGGCGAGTTCGGGGAAGCGGAGGTTGAGCAGCCGGAGGACGAACAGCTCGTCCCAGAAGACGTGGCCCCGGTACGCCTCGCCGTGCAGGCCGCGGGCCGGGATGCCGACGTCAAGGTCGATCGAGTGCTCGGAGTAGGTCTGGAGCAGGTGGAACAGGTTCAGGTGCAGCGGGCCGGCGCCGTCGAAGTCCGCCTCGATCCGGCAGCGGCGCCACAACTCCGCCCAGCGCAGCGCGTGTTCGGCCAGTAGTTCCTCGAAGACCCCGGCCTCGGCGGCGAGCAGCCGGGAGGCGCGCAGCGGGGTCTCGATCGCCCGATCGCGGGAGGTGTGCAGCGCCACGGTCTTCTCGACCGTGACCGGTCGGCCACGGTCGGCCCGCACGGTGAGGACGTGGGCCGCCCAGCTGTCACGGGACTCGGTCGACACCGTGGCCCCGTTCGCCCTGGTGCGGGCGGAAAGCGCGATGCGCAACGGCGAGTCGGCCGCCGAGGCCTCCAGCCAGAGCAGTCCGTTCGCGTCCACGCCCTGGCTGGACGAGGCGAAGTGGCGCTCCGTCAATCCGCGGTAGCGGGCGACGCCGGTGTTGGCGACGTCACCGTCCAGCGCCGAGCGGACCTCCAGTCCACCCGACCAGTTCTCCGGAGTGATGGCGCTCTCCAGGGCGAGCAGATGAGGGCGGGCCTGGCTGGCGAGGCGGCGCTGCACCAGCCGGGTCCGCCGTCCCCGGTCGTCGACGACCAGGGCGGTGCGGGTCAGAACGCCCCGGAGCAGGTCCAGCTCCACGGTCTGTTCGGCAGGCGGGCCGGAGAACCAGACACCGCCCGACGGGCGGAATGTCAGCGGAAGCCAGTTCGGCCAGTTGACGAGGTCCTCGTTGGTCACGACCCGCCCCGCGACCGTCGAGTCCGCGCGGTCGTAGCAGCCCGCCAGGTACGTCCCCGGATAGTGGACACCGTCGGCGACGGATTCGGGCGCGGCACCCCGACTGACCACGTAGCCGTTGCCGACCGCGCACAACGCCTCCCGCAGCCCCTCCTCGGCGGGGTCGAAGCCCTGGTAGCGGAGGGTCCACGGGTCCGGCATGTCGGGTTGTCCCGCTGCTGCGTCCGCTGCCACCTCGCGACCTCCGCGCCGACGGGTCTGCCTCCAGTGTGCGCAGCGCGCCGCCGAGCCGCTCGCCGCTCTGCTCGGACAGCGGCATGTGCGGGTGGTGAGCGGACCGGCACCGGCGAGGAACGCCTCACTGGGGGGGTGACCAGCGCGGTGAGTGCCCGGTGGACGGCGCGGGCGAGGATTCGGCAGGACCGACGGGCCATCCGGCGACCCTCCGTGGGCGGCGGCGCCGTTCGGCGGCGCGGGCGGGGCCGGTCGGCCCTGCCGGGGCCAGGGGCGGACGTGGAGGCTGGAGGGGTAGAACGGCGACGGCCGAGGAGATGCGCCATGTCCACCGTCCACCCGCTGCGCAGCACCGCCGAGGCACTGCTGGCCGACGGCACCACCGTCCGGATCCGTCCGCTCGGCCCGCAGGACCACCAGGCGGTGCTCGACCTGCACACCGCCGGGATGTCCGAGGAGAGCCGCCGGATGCGGTTCTTCGGCGTCAGCCGCAACGCGCCGCGGCAGGCCGCCGACCGGTTGTGCGGGCCGCCGCGCCCCGGCTTGCTGGTACTGGGGGCCTGGGCGGGGGAGGAGCTGGTGGGCGAGGCGGACTGTGAGCTGCTGGACGATTCGCCGCAGACGGCGGAGCTGGCGCTCGCGGTGGCCGACCGTTGGCACCGTCGCGGCGTCGCGACCCTGCTGCTGGAGCACCTCGTGCACGCCGCCCGGGCCGTGGGCGTCCGCTGTTTCGAGGCCGACACCCTGGCCGGCAACCGCGGGGTGCACAAGGTGTTCGCGGACCTCGGCCTGCCGGTGCATCGCCGGCTCGCGCAAGGGGAGGTCAGGGTGCGGGTGCCGCTGGACGAGACGGACGAGCGCTACCGTGCGGCGGTCGACGAACGAGGCCGCCGGGCCGACGTGGCGAGCCTGGCCGCGCTGCTGCGCCCGGCCTCGGTCGCGGTGGTCGGGGTGTCCCGTCGGGAGGGGTCCGTCGGGCGGACCGTCCTCGCGAGGATCCGGCAGGGCGGCTTCGCCGGGCCGGTCTGGGCGGTCAACCCGCACGCCGCCGAGGTCGACGGCGAGCCCACGTACCCGTCCGTCGGCGCGCTACCGGCCGTGCCGGATCTCGCGGTGCTTGCCGTCCCGGCTGCCGCGGTGGGGGAGGTTGCCGAGGAGTGCGGCCGGGCAGGCGTCCGGGCGCTGGTGGTGCTCACCTCCGGGCTCGGCCCGGACGGCGCCCGGCGGCTGATGCGCGCCTGCCGCCGGTACAGCGTGCGGCTGGTCGGCCCGAACAGCCTCGGCATCGCGCAGGCCGATCCCGCCGTCCGGCTGGACGCCGAGTTCGGCGGGGCGTTCCCGAGGCCCGGAACCGCCGGGGTGGCCGTGCAGAGCGGCGGCGTCGGGATCGCCCTGCTGGAGCGGCTGGCCTGGTTGGGGGTCGGGGTGTCGAGCTTCGTCTCGCTCGGCGACAAGTACGACGTGAGCGGCAACGACCTGCTCCAGTGGTGGGAGGTGGACGGCCGCACCGACCTGGCCCTGCTCCACCTGGAGTCCTTCGGCAGCCCGCGGGCCTTCGCCCGCACGGCCCGCCGCGTCACCCGGAAGCTGCCGGTGCTGACCGTGGATGCCGGCCGCTCGGACGCCGGGCGCCGGGGAGCCGCCTCGCACACTGCGGCGGCTGCCACCCCGACCGTCACCCGGCAGACGCTGTTCCGGCAGGCCGGCATCACGGCCACCCGCAGCATCGAGGAACTCGTCGAGGCCGCCGCCCTGTTGCACGCCCAGCCGCTGCCCGCCCCGCGCGGCGCGGTCGCCGTGGTCTCCAACGCGGGCGGCATCGGGATCCTGGCTGCGGACGCCTGCGTCGACGTCGGGCTGACTCTGCCCGAACTCCCGCAGGAGCTGAGCGAGTTGCTGCCGCCCGGTGCTTCCGTTCGCAACCCGGTGGACACCACGGCGGCGATCGGTCCGACCGAACTGGCCTGCTTCCTCAGGGCGTTGGAGCACGAGGCGGCTGTGGACGCGATCCTGGTGTGCCTGGTGCCGACGGCGCTGGGCACCACCCCCGGCCGCGACCCGGTGCGTGCCCTGCTGGAGGGCCCGGCCCGGCGCCGCGTCCCGATCGCCGCCGTCCTGCTCGACCAGCAGGTGCCCGTCCGGTACCGCGGCTGCGCGGACAGCGGAGCACTGCCGGTGTACTCGGACACCGCAGCGGCGGCCCGCGCCCTCGCCCATGCTCGGGACCGCGCTCAGTGGCTCGCCGAACCGGCCTCCGCCGAGGTGGACCCGCCCGACTGTGACCAGCGCACCGCGCGCAGTCTGGTCGACGGCTACCTCACAGCCCACCGCGAGGGCGGCTGGCTCGATCCGCTGACCACCGCCGACCTGCTGGAGAGCTACGGCCTGCCGCTCGTCACCTCGGTCTGGGCGCGCGACGAACACCTCGCCGTGCTCACCGCCGCCGGGCTGCGACGCCTGGGGTACGAGGGCAAGGTCGCGCTGAAGGCGTACTGGCCGGGCCAGGTGCACAAGAGCGCCGCGGGCGCCGTCCGTACGGGCCTCGCCGACGACGGTGAAGTCCGCGCCGCCTACCGGGAGTTCGCCCGCAGATTCGGGGCGGACCTGGCCGGGGCGGTGGTTCAGCCGATGGCGGTGCCAGGGGTCGAGCTGCTGGCCGGCGTCGTCCAGGACCGCGTCTTCGGGCCGCTGGTCATCCTGGGCATGGGAGGCACCGCCACCGAAGTCCTCGCCGACCGGGTGGCCCGGCTCGCTCCGCTGAGCGAACGTGACCTCGCCACCATGGTCGCCGAACTGCGCGGCGCGCCCCTGCTGTCAGGGCATGCCGGATCACCTCCGGTCGACCTCTCGGCCGTGCGGTCCGTGCTCGCCCGGCTGTCCCGGCTGGCCGACGACTTCCCGGAAGTCGTCGAGGTCGACCTCAACCCCGTCATCGCCCGCCCCGACGGAGCCGTCTGCGTGGACGCCCGGGTCCGGCTCGAACCCCGTCCTTCCTTCGACCCCTACCTGCGGCGGCTCCGGCGGCCCACGGTCGTCGAGGGGGAGTGAACACCGTGAAGCACAGCATCCTCGACGGCACACCGAGCGACACCTTCCCGTCTCCCGATCCCGCCCGGCCGCCCGGCCGGACCCGCGTCGGCGACTGCATGAGCCGACCCGGCGTCGCCGTCACCCCGGGCACCGACTTCGCCACCGTCGCCGCCGTGCTGAGCGCCTCGCGGCGCGGCATCGTGCCGGTGGTGACGGCGGACAGCACGGTCACCGGCGTGGTCGCCGCGTCCGACCTGCTCGCCGCCTACGCCGACGAGGACCTCCAGGACGAGCTCCGTGCCCGCGACCTCATGGCTGCCCCCGCGATCACCGTCACGGACGACACGAGCGCCGTCGCGGCGGTGGCCCTGCTGGCCGGGCACTCCCTGCACCACCTGCCCGTCGTGGACGGTGACGGCCGGCTGGTCGGCCTGCTGTCCTCGCACGACCTGCTTGACGCCCTGCGCCGCGACGACGAGGCGATCCGGGCCGAGGCCCTCGACCTCGCCCTCACCCCGGGCAGCGGCGTCGTCGGGAACTCGCTGCACATCCGCTGCGAGCGGGGCCGCGTCTCGGTGGCCGGACGCACCCGCACCCGCAGCGATGCCGCAGCGCTCTGCCTCCAGATCGCCCGGATCGACGGCATCAACGGCCTCGCCGACCACCTCACGTGGGACACGGACGACAGCCGGCCGTCGGCCGGTTGCTGACCTCACCCCGACTCATACCGCGTGGATCAGCCGCAGGTCCACCTGCTGCGGTAGCTGCGCCACCACGAGGAGAGTGCGACCGATGTTGCGCTCGCCCAACTCACGCCCCGGGAACGGGAGATCCTCGCCCTGGTGGGGGAGGGGAAGACGAACCGACAGATCGGTCAGGAGCTCTACCTCGCCGAGAAGACGGTGAAGAACCACGTCTCGCGCCTGCTCGCCAAGCTCGGCGTCGAGCGCCGCCTCCAGGCCGCTGTCCTCGCCGCCCACGCCGAGCCCGAACAGCACCACCAGCGCCCGCACTGAGCCACAGTGCCCGGGTGGACCCCCGGAGGGAGCCGAACGGCCCAAGCGCCGCGCCGGGCCCCGGCTGCAAGGTGGAGGTGATCGACCGCCCACCACGGCTGAGGAGACGGCGATGATGTACTGGAACGATCACGGCATGAACGGCTGGGGAATCGGCCTGATGACCGTGAGCATGCTGCTCCTCCTCGCGCTCGTGGCCTTCGGCGTGATCGCCCTGGTCCGGTACGTGGGGCGGACCGCCCCGCACGGCCCGGCGGCGTCGACGCCCACCGCGCCACCACCACAGCGGCCCACGCCGGAACAGCTGCTCGCCGAACGCCTCGCCCGTGGCGAGATCGACCCCGACGAGTACCGCAGCCGCCTGGAAACCCTGCGCGGCGGCGACCCGCCCGGCTCAGGCTGACACCGCACCCCTGGAGGCGGTCATGCCCACCCTCGCCCTCGACGCCGCCGCACTGGAGAAGCTCGTCTCCGCGGCGGTCGCCGCACCCTCGATCCACAACAGCCAGCCCTGGCGCTTCCGGTTCGAGCCCGACACCTCGACCCTGGAGGTCCGGGCCGACCGGAGCCGGGCCGTCCCGGCGGCCGACCCGCAGGGCCGGGCCCTGCACATCTCCGTCGGCGCGGCCGTCCTCAACCTGCGGGTCGCCGCCCGTCATCTCGGCTGGGCGCCCGACGTGCGCCTGCTGCCCGACCCGGCCGAGCCGGACCTGCTCGCCGCCGTCCGGCTCGACATCGTGGCCACAGCGCCGGTCCCGGTTACCGAGAAGCTGTACGAGGCGATCTGGCACCGCCATTCCATCCGCACACCGTTCACCGGCGAGCCCGTGCCGCCGGCCGTCCTCGACGAACTGGCCACGGCCGCGCGGGCTGAGGATGCGGCGCTTCATCTGCCCGACCACGCGGAGACCGCCCGACTGCTGCACCTCACCGCCGAGGCCGAACGGCGCAACACCACCGCCCCGGCCCAGCGGGACGAGAGCCGCAGCTGGATCCGCACGGGCGAGGTGCCGCCCTACGGCATCCCGGTCGCCGCGCTCGGCCCCCAGGACCGGGGCGGCCACCTGCCGATGCGCGACTTCTCCGCCATCCACGCCGCCGAGCACCGGGCGCCCGCCTCCTTCGAAGCCGAGCCCCGCATCGCCGTCCTCACCACCGAGCACGACACGCCGACGGACTGGCTGCGCGCCGGCCTCGCCCTGGAACACGTCCTGCTCGCCGCCACCGTCCACGGCGTCCGCGCCTCCCTGCTGCACCAGGCCATGGAGTGGCCCTACCTGCGCTGGGAGACCCGCGACCCGCACCACCGCCCCGGCTACGTCCAGATGCTGATCCGCCTCGGCTACGGGCCCGAAGGCGCCCCCACGCCCCGCCTGGCCGCCGATGACGTGCTGGACCCGTTGTGACGGCGAGCCAGGTGCGGGCCCTCGCGCATGGCGCGAAGGCCTGCCCGGTCCTCGGGCGAGAGGTTGATGACGATCGCGTGCCCCCGCCGGCTCCCGTAGTCGTGGCCGGACACACCCGCACACCCCGCCGGTGTCCCGTGTGGCAGCTCGGGACGGGCCCTAATCATCGGGCAGCGGTACCCGCCAGACCAGTTCGGTGCCGCCCTCGGCGCGGGTGCGGACGGTGAAGGTGCCACCGAGGGCGTCGGCGCGGTCGGCCAGGTTGGCGAGCCCGCTGCGCCGCCCGCCGTCGGACAGGCCGATCCCGTTGTCGGTCACGGTGAGGGTGAGGTCCGTACCGGCGGCGACCGATGCCTCGACGGCGTCGGACTTCGCATGGCGGGCCACGTTGGACAGGGCTTCCTCCAGGACCGCAACGGCGGCGTCCGCGATCTCGGCGGGCACGGTGGCGTCGAGCAGGCCGGTCATCCGCAGGGCCGGGGTGAAGCCGAGGGCGCGCGTAGCGTGTTCGACGATATCGACGAGCCGCGTGCGAAGGCCGACTGCAGCTGGGCCGGACTCGCGCAGGCGTAGGCCGAAGATGGTGGCGCGGATCGTCTTCGCCGTCTCGTCCAGGTCGTCGATGGCCCGCAGGACGCGGTTGGTGGCCTCCGGATGGTCGATGAAGCGGGTGGCACCCTGGAGCGTCATCCCGGTGGCGAAGAGCCGTTGGATCGCCAGGTCGTGGAGGTCGCGGGCGATCCGGTCGCGTTCCCGCAGCAGCGCGACCTGCTCGGAGTCCCGGCGGCGCTCGGCGAGTTCCATCGCCACCGCCGCCTGGCCGGCGAAACCCAGCAGCGGCACGGACTCGCTCTCCTCGAACAGCGGGGCGCCGGCTGCCCGGGCAAGCATCAGCACACCGCGTACGCCCTGTTCGGCGGTGCCGATGGGGACGGCGACGGCCGGGCCGAGGCCCTCCCAGCGTGGCGGACCGGCGGTGATCCTACGGTCCTTCTGGACGTCCGGGCTCACCACGATCCCGTCGGTGCGGACGGCCGCGCCCATGAACGAGCCCTCGACTGGCAGCACCAGACCCCGGTGGTCCTCCTCGCCCATACCGACGGCGATCCGGACCTCCAGTCCGCCGGTGTCCGGCAGCGGTACGGCGACGACGGCGAGGTCCGCCTCGGCGAGTTCTGTGGCGCGGGCGATCAGCAGGTCCAGCACCTCCTGCTCCGTGCTGCCCCTGAGCAGGCTGTTGGTGACCTCGGCGCTCGCCTCCAGCCAGCGCTGCCGCTGCCGGGCCCGGGCGTACAGCCGGGCGTTGTCGATCGCGACCCCGGCCGCGACGGCGAGGGTGGCGAGCACCGCCTCGTCGTCGGCGTCGAACGCGCCGCCGCCGCGCTTCTCGGTCAGGTAGAGGTTGCCGAACACCTTGCCCCGGATCCGGATCGGCACTCCCAGGAAGCTGCTCATCGGCGGGTGGTTGGTGGGAAAGCCGTAGGACGCCGGGTGGTCGGAGATCCGCGCCAGCCGCAACGGTTCGGGGTGGCGGATCAGCTCGCCCAGCACACCGTGCCCGGACGGCAGCGCGCCGATCAGCTTGACCTGCTCGTCCGTGACGCCGACCGGGATGAACTGCGACAGCCGCTGGTCCTCGCCGATCACGCCGAGCGCGCCGTACTCGGCGTCCACCAGGGTGACCGCCGCCTCCACGATGTGCCGCAGGGCCTCGGACAGCTCCAGGTCGCGGCCGACCGCCAGCACCGCCTCCAGCAGGCTGTGCACCCGGTCACGGGTACCCCGGGCTGTGTCCAGCCGGGCCTGGAGCTCGTCCAGAAGGTCGTCCAGGCGCAGCTTCGCCACGGGGGCGGAACTCTCCGACGCGCTGCCCAAGGCATCCTCCACGGCTCACCCGACGCCACTGACCAGCGTAGGTGCGCCCGGCTTGCCGCGCCGGACACGAAGGGGGCCCATCGGTCCAGCGCCAGGACCCCACCGGGCCCCTGGCGGCGGTCACGGATGCGCGGAAACCTGGAAGGGCGAGTGGAACCGGCCCGGCTCCGCCGCCCGAGAGGAGTAGTCAGGGCATGAAGGCACTCACCTACCACGGAAGCGGCCGTCGTACCTGGGGCGACGTCCCTGATCCCGTCGTCCGCGACCCCGAGGACGCCGTCGTCCGGGTGGACGCGGTGACCATCTGCGGCACCGACCTGCACATCCTCAAGGGCGATGTCCCCGAGGTCACCGAGGGCCGCGTCCTCGGCCACGAGGCCGTCGGAACCGTCACCGAGACCGGACCCGGGGTCCGTACCGTGCAGGCCGGTGACCGGGTCCTGGTCTCCTGCATCTCCGCCTGCGGCCGCTGCGCCTACTGCCGAGCCGCGAGCTACGGCCAGTGCACCGGCGGTGGCGGCTGGATCCTCGGCCACCTGATCGACGGCTGCCAGGCCGAGTACGTCCGCACCCCCTTCGCCGACACCTCGCTGCACCCGCTGCCCGACGGCGTCACCGATGAGGACGCCCTGCTGCTCGCCGACATCCTGCCCACCTCCTACGAGGTCGGCGTCCGCAACGGCCGGGTCGGGCCGGGCGACACCGTCGCGATCGTCGGCGCCGGGCCCATCGGACTCGCTGCGGTCCTCACTGCCCGGCTCTACAGCCCGGCCCGCATCATCGCCGTCGACCTCGCGCAGAGTCGTCTCGACGCGGCCGAGCGCTTCGGCGCCGACACTGTGCTCACCGCCACCGAGGCCACCCCGGAGGCCGTCCGGGAACTGAGCCGGGGCGGTCTCGGCGTCGACGTCGCGATCGAGGCGGTCGGCGTCCCCGACACGTTCGAACTGTGCACCCGCCTGGTGCGCCCCGGCGGCCGGGTTGCCAACATCGGCGTCCACGGCAAGCCAGCGGTGCTCCACCTGGAGGACCTCTGGATCCGCGACGTCACCATCACGACCGGCCTCGTCGACACGCACAGCACCCCCATGCTGCTCGACATGCTGGCCGTCGGCCGACTGGACGTCGCCGGGCTGGTCACCCACCGCTTCGGCCTCGACGAGATGCAGGACGCGTACGACGTCTTCGCTGACGCTGCCGACACCGGGGCCCTGAAGGTCGCGCTCTTCCGGACGTGACCGCTGTCGCACGGAGGAGCTGACACCATGACCGACCGGCCCGACCCCGCCGACCTCGCCCGCCGGATCATCCGGCGCCGCGACCAACTCGGCCTGAGCGAAGAGAGGTTGGCTTACCAGGCCGCCATGGCGCCGACCTACCTGCGGCATCTGCTGGAGGCCGGGCCGGAGTTCGACCCGCCCGGGTTCGTCCGGATCGCCGCCGTGCTCGGGATGACCTGGCCGGAGCTCATGGAGGGCCATCGCCCCGACGCCCCGCCCGGACAGACGGAGCCCGCTTCGCGCCCCCTGTTGCTGCATCTCACCGAGCCCCAGTGCTGGGAGCTGATCGGCACCCACGGCATCGGCCGGATTGTCCTGCCCGTCCAGCCGGGACCGGCCGTCTTTCCGGTCAACTACGCGGTGGATGCCGCGACGATCGTCTACCGCACGGCCCCCGCAGGCGCCGCCGCCCCGCCCGACGGCTCCCCGGTCTCCTTCCAGGTGGACCACATCGACGACCGCCGGAGTCGGGGTTGGAGCGTCCTCGTCGTCGGCCACGCCCAGCACGTCGACGATCCCGAGGAGCAATTGCGGCTGTCGGCCCTGCCAGGCGCAACGCCGTGGGCCGGCGGCTCCCGGCCGCTGTGGGTGCGCATCGGGGCGGACCAGATCACCGGCCGCCGAATCGGCACCGGGTGAACGTTTCTCCAGGACACGGGGCCGCGTGGCTCGCCGTGCCGGCCGACGACCAGTCGCTGCTCCGGTGACCTGGCGATCGGGTCGGCCTCAAACGCCCGCGGCGGTGATAACGGCATCGGTGGCGAAGCCGAGCAGCAGGCCCAGCAGGATCATCCTGGTGGTGAGTTCCTTCATCGCGGCGCGTCGGGCTACCGCGAGCAACTCGATGACCACGTAGAGGACGGAGCCGGCGGCCAGCCCCAGGAACGCGATGTTGACGGTTGCGTCGGCCACCTGTTGGCCGACGAGGGTGCCCACGAAGGTGGGGCCGCCCCCGATGAGGCCGAGCAGGGCGAGGGTGCCCCAGGACGGGCGTTCACCGGCGGCGGCCAGTGGGGCGACGATCCCGAAGCCCTCGGTCGCGTTGTGCAGACCGAAGCCGATGACCAGCAGGAGGGCGAGGGAGAGTTCGCCCTTGGCGGCGGAGTTGCCGATGGCCAGGCCCTCCGCGAAGTTGTGCAGACCGATGCCGACGGCGATCACCAGGGCCAGATCGGCGGCCCGGGAGCGGCTGGGGGTAGCGGGTTGTCCGGTCGCTGCCGACGCGCCCGGTCCGCTGGACGTCGGTGCGTTCGGTGCCCGGCGGCGGGTGATCCATCGGTCGTAGCGCACGAGGCCCAGCAGCCCGACGGCCAGGCCGGTCGCGAGCAGCGGGCCATCGGTGGCGACGGTGCTCCATCGGTGCGCGGTCAGGGCCGCGTCGATCGGCTTCCAGGCGACGGTGAGGATGTCCCAGAGCAGGAAGAGCAGGATGCCGACGGCCAGAGCGTTCGGTGCGGCTCGCGGCCGTGGAGCGGGGTTGCGCACGCGCCCGATCGGTAGGCCGAGGTAGATGGTGAGGCCGGCGAGGGCGCCGAGCAGGGCGATCTGCGGACCTGACATGGGAGGCTCCGGGGAGCACGGGTTCCGGGCGGGGCATGCCCTATGAGGTAAGCCTAACCTAACTATCTGACCCTGGTGGTCTCCCGGAGCGTCCGGACGCCAGGGGCGGACGCCGCCGGGCCGGGGAGGGCGAGCCTCCGAGCAGCGCGATGTCGTCCGCGATCCGCCCGGCGAGGGATTCCACGACGGCTGCGACGGGTGCCGACAGGCCGGTGCCCAGACTCGCGTCGGCGCCCTCCACGGCGTACACGACGAGGTGTCCGGGGAGCCTGTCGAGCGCTCGGGCGAGCTCGACGGCCTCGCCGAGGCCGAGCCCGTGGGAGCTCGTCGCGCCGCCCGCCGGCGTCAGCCGTTCACTCTCCAGTGCCAGGCGGTGGACCCGTCCGGGGCGTCCGGGGTGGGCATGGGCGGCATCCACCACGATGGCGAGTTCGGCGCCATCCCACAGCGTGATGAGCCGGGCCGGGTCGCCGTCGCACACCCGCAGCACGGTCCCGCCCGGTAGGGGCTGCCGCTCGGCCCGCTCTGCCAGCCGCGCCACGACGGCCCAGCCCACACCGTCATCGTGCCGGTACTCGTTCCCGACACCGATGACGGCGATCCTCGTGGCGACGTTCATGCGGTTCGCCTTCCCGTTCGTCGTGGCCGCCAGTCGCACCGAGGCCGTCCCGGGACCGTACGGGGAGTGGACGCCGCCACCTGGACCACGCCGAGACGCCTGGTCACGGGTCCGCGCAGATACTGGCCGGGACAGCTCCTGGCCGGGCTGCGTGATCGGTGCGCGGAGGTTGACGTGGCGGACGGCGCGGTGGTGATCGAGAAGGACGGGCTGAGCGTGCTCATCGCCGTCCTCGCCGGGCGCGGTCGTACGGTCGTCGGGCCGACGGTCCGCGACGGGGCGATCGTCCTGGCCGAACTCTCCGGCGGCGAGGACCTGCCCTACGGCTGGGGAGTCGAACTGGAGGCCGGGACGTACCGGCTACGGGCCCGCGAGGACGGCGCCGGGTTCGCCCACAGCGCGGGCCCGCAGTCATGGAAGACGTTCCTGCACCCGCCACGAGAGCGGCAGTGGACGGCCGACCGGGGCGCCGACGGGGAGCTGGTGGTGACGGAGGACCGGACGCCGCCGCCCTCCTATGCGTTCCTCGGCGTCCGCCCCTGCGACCTGCGGGCCATTGCGATCCAGGACCGGGTGCTGACCGGCGGGACGCACGCCGACCCGGCGTACCGGGGGCGCCGCGAACGGGCGTTCCTGGTGGCGGTGGAGTGCACCGAACCGGGCGCGACCTGCTTCTGCGTGTCCATGGGCGCCGGGCCGGCCGTCGGACCCGGCTACGACCTGGCGCTCACCGAGGTGCTCGACGCCGACGGCCACCGCTTCCTGCTGCGGGCCGGGAGCCAGGAGGGGGAGTCGGTCCTGGCCGAACTGCCGAGCCGCACCGCCGATGCCGCGACCCGGTCGGCCGCCCGCGAGCGGGTCGCCGGTGCGGCCGACCGGATGGGCCGCAGCATGCCGCCGGTGGACCTGCGGGCGCTGATGCGCGAGACCCTCACGGCCGAGCGCTGGGACGACGTCGCGGCCCGCTGCCTGACCTGCGGCAACTGCACGATGGTCTGCCCGACCTGCTTCTGCACCACCGCCGAGGACGTCACCGACCTGACCGGCGACCACGCCGAGCGGTGGCGGCGCTGGGAGTCCTGCTTCGATCTGGACTTCTCCCACCTCCAGGCGGGCCCGGTCCGGGAGACCCCGCGCAGCCGCTACCGGCAGTGGGCCACCCACAAACTCGGCACCTGGTACGACCAGTTCGGCAGCTCGGGCTGCGTCGGCTGCGGGCGTTGCATCGTGTGGTGCCCGGTCGGCATCGACATCACGGAGGAGGCCCACGCGCTGCACCTCGAGCGGGAGGGCGCGGCTCGGCCGACGGAGGAGGAGGGTCCGTCGTGACCGTCGCCCGCCACGGATTCCTCGGTGCCCTGCCGCCCGGTCACCGCGACCGTCTGCTGGGCTTCTCCTGTGAGGTCGCCTTCCCCGGCGGCACCCGAATCTTCGAGGAGGACGGCGTCGCCGACCGGTTCTGGATCATCAGTTCCGGGAGCGTCGCGCTCGACGTCCACGTCCCGGGCCGGCGCGAAGCCGTCGTGGAGACCCTCGGCGAGGGCGATCTGCTCGGCTGGTCCTGGCTGTTCGAACCGTACCGCTGGCACCTCGGCGCGCAGACCCGCGGCACCGTGCTGGCGTCCGAGTTCGACGCCGAGCGCATCCGCGCCGCGTGCGAGGAGGACCCCGCGTTCGGCCTGGCGGTGACGAACGGCGTCGCCCAGGTGATCGCCCGGCGGCTGAAGGCCACCCGTACCCGCCTGCTGGACCTCTACGGGCTCCCCGGTGACGGTGGGGCGCGATGACGGCTCCCGTCCCTTACCGGGTGGTCGGCCGCGAGGCCGACACACCCGACACCGCCACGGTCGTCCTGGAGCCGCCCGGCCCGTCCCTCCCACCGTTCGCCCCGGGGCAGTTCGCCATGGTGTACGCCTTCGGTGTCGGGGACATCCCGCTGTCGGTCAGCGGTTTCGACGGGCACCGGCTGACCCACACCGTCCGCGCGGTCGGCGCGATCTCCGGCGCGTTGCACGGGCTGCGGCCCGGCGCGACGGTCGGGGTACGCGGCCCGTTCGGCACCGGCTGGGAGCTGCCCACCGCCGCAGGGCTCGACCTGGTGGTGGTGGCCGGAGGCATCGGTCTGGCGCCGCTACGCCCGCTGGTGCGCGCAGCGCTTGCCACACCCGAGCAGTACGGGCGGTTGAACGTCCTGATCGGAGCGCGGACGCCCGGTGACCTGCTCTACGCCGAGGAGGTGCGCGGCTGGCGGACGGCCGCGAGGACGATGACCACCGTCGACCGCCCCGACACACAGTGGCGGGGCGAGGTCGGTGTCGTCACGACCCTGCTCGACCGGGCGGCCTTCGACCCGCCGGCGGCAACGGCGTTCATCTGCGGGCCCGAGCCGATGATCAGGGCTACCGCCCGCGACCTGGTGCAGCGAGGCGTCGCCCCCGACCGGATCAGGGTCTCCCTGGAACGCACCATGCACTGCGGGACCGGCCACTGCGGGCACTGCCAGCTCGGCCCCCTCCTGCTCTGCCGTGACGGCCCGGTCGTCACCTGGACCCGCGCCCAACCCCTCCTCACGGTCAGGGAATTGTGACGATGCCGAGCACTGCCGACCGGCGCCCGACGCTCGCCGTGTGGAAGTTCGCCTCCTGCGACGGCTGCCAACTCACCCTGCTGGACTGCGAGGACGAACTCCTCGCCATCGCCGAGCAGGTCGAGATCTCGCACTTCCCGGAGGCCTCCAGCGCGAGCACTCCGGGCCCGTACGACCTGTCGCTCGTCGAGGGCTCGGTCACCACCCCGCAGGACGCCGAGCGGATCCAGCACATCCGCGCGGTCTCGCGCCGCCTGGTGACCATCGGCGCCTGCGCCACCGCGGGCGGCGTCCAGGCCCTGCGCAACTACGCCGACGTCGCCGAGTTCCAGGCCGTCGTCTACGCCCGACCCGACTACATCGACACGCTCGCCACCTCCACACCGATCAGCGCCCACGTCCCCGTCGATTTCGAACTGCGCGGCTGCCCCATCGACCGGCACCAGCTCATCGAGGTCATCACCGCCCACCTGGCCGGCCGCAAACCGGACGTCCCCGCGCACAGCGTCTGCTTCGAGTGCAAGCAACGCGGCACGGTCTGCGTGACGGTCGCCCACGGCACCCCCTGCCTCGGCCCGGTCACCCACGCCGGCTGCGGTGCGCTCTGCCCCGCCTACGACCGGGGCTGCTACGGCTGCTTCGGCCCCTCGAACTCCACGAACCTCCCCTCCTTCATCCCCCTCCTGCGCCGCGACGGCATGGACACCCTCGACGTGGTGCGGGTCCTGCGCACCTTCAACGCGGCAGCTCCAGAGTTCGAGGCGGCCTCCCGGAAGGAGCTGGACCGGTGACCCACCGCTGCTCCAGGGTGCTCCACGTCGGATCGCTCGCCCGTGTCGAGGGCGAGACCGCACTGCACCTGGGCCTGGACGGCGGCGAAGTCACCGAGGCCCGGCTGGCGATCTACGAACCCCCGCGGTTCTTCGAGGCGTTCCTGCGCGGACGCTCCTACACGGAACCGCCCGACATCACCTCGCGGGTCTGCGGGATCTGCCCGGTCGCCTACCAGATGAGCGCCTGCCGGGCCGTCGAGGACGCCTGCGGCGTCATCGTGGACGGGCAACTCGCCGCGCTCCGCCGACTGCTCTACTGCGGCGAGTGGATCGAGAGCCAGACGCTGCACATCCACCTCCTGCACGCACCCGACTTCCTCGGCTGCGACAGCGCCGTCGACCTGGCCCGCACCCACCGGACCGACGTCGAACGCGGCCTTCGACTCAAACAGGCCGGAAACGCGATCATGGAACTACTCGGCGGCCGGGCGATCCACCCCGTCAACGTCCGCGTCGGTGGCTTCCACCGCACCCCGACCACCGCCGAACTACGGCCCCTGGCCGAGCGGTTGCGCCGAGCCCGGGACGACGCACAGCAGACGGTCCGCTGGGTGGCGGGCTTCGACTTCCCCGACGCCGGCTGCGACCACGACCTGCTCGCCTTGGCCGAGCCCGGCAGCTACGCCATCGAGTTGGGCACCCCGACCGTGATGCCCGCCCCGCAGACCGCCGGGCTGCCCGACGGGTCCGACCGCGCACTGCCCACCCGTGCCTTCGACGTCCACGCGTTCGGAGACCACGTCGTCGAGAGCCAGGTGCCGCACTCCACCGCCCTCCACTCCTTGCTGGACGGCCGCCGCCACCTCACCGGCTCGCTCGCCCGCTACGCGATCAGCGGCCGCTGGCTCTCCCCGATCGCCCTCCAGGCCGCCCAGGACGCCGGACTCGGCGACCCGCGCCAGGGCACCGTCTGCCGAAACCCCTTCCGCAGCATCGTCGTCCGGGCGGTCGAGGTGCTCCACGCCGTCGACGAGGCGCTGCGCATCATCGACGCCTACCGACCCCCACCGCGCCCCCACGTCGGGGTGTCACCGCGAGCCGCCACCGGTCACGGAGCCACCGAGGCACCGCGAGGGCTGCTCTACCACCGCTACGCCATCGACGGCGACGGAACCGTCACCGATGCCGTCCTCGTCCCGCCGACCGCGCAGAACCAGGGCGCGATCGAGGCGGACCTGCGCCGCATCGTGCAGGACCGCCTGGGAGCCGGCGATGCCACCGACGCCGAACTGACCGCCCTGTGCGAGCGGGCGATCCGCAACCACGACCCGTGCATCTCGTGCTCGGCCCACTTCCTCGACCTCACCGTGGAGCGCACCTCGGCCGGTACCTGAGCCGGTCCCGAGCGGGGCGCGCTCAGACGGTGCCGCGAACGACGACCACGGGGCAGGGGGAGTGTTCCACGCAGTACCGGCTCACGGAGCCCAGCATCGTGCCCTTGAAGCCGCCGAGACCCCTGCTGCCGACGACCAGGAGCCGAGCTCCGCGAGCTGCCTGCAGCAGCACCTCGGCAGGGTGGCCGTATTCGACGCGCTGCCGGATCGGTACCGGGGATTCCATGGTGTCCTCCTCGCGCTCCACGGTGTTCGAGAGGGTGAGACGGGCCGCCTCCTCCACCTCGGAGCCCGGGATCGGCAGGCCCCAACCGCTCCACGGCAGGTAGTCCCAGGCGGTCACGGCTTCAACCGCGGAGCCGTCCAGCCGAGCGAGTTCCACTGCCCAGCGCAGTGCCGTGGTCGAGGACGGCGAGCCGTCGACGCCGACGACGATGGTGCGGGCACCTCGGCGTGCGGATTCCATGACGAACCTCCTGGTCGCTGTGCGGTTGGCGGGATCAGGGCTGTTCAACTGTCCGCCCTGTCACGACGTGACGCTCTTCCGCAGCCGATCTCCCCATCTCCGCGGTGAAGGCCGCTCGGGTCGGCGACTGGACGGGGCGGGACACCGGGCCTCTGCTCGGTGTTCGTTCGGCGGCGGGTTCAGCGGCGGTTGCCGAGGGCGAAGAGCAGGATGACGAAGCCGGCGAACAGGTGGGTGCCGAGGACGTAGATCCCGGCCCGGACCGGCCCTCCCGGGCCCGGGCATTCGGAGAGACCATGAGGGTGTCCGAGAACGCGCCGCGCCGCGCCCGCCTCCCCCGTCACCGGTCGGGGAGGGGCTGCCGTCCGGGTGCGGCGCTCCGGAGGTGATCGCCGTGGTTGGTGCCGATCCGTCGGCCGTCCGGGTGGAGGCCCGGCCGGACCTTGCGCTCTCGCGCCGACTCCGGCCGGTCACGTGGCCGGCCGACCGGGTGGTGCGGTGACCCGGACGGTCAGCCGTCCTGCCGGTCTGACCGCGGAGCAGGCGGCCCGGTCGCTGGTGCTGCACGGGCCGAACGTGGTCGGGGCGGCGCCGCGACCGCCACTGTGGTCGAGGATCGCTGCACAGTTGCGCGACCCGCTGATCATGGTGCTGCTCGCCGCGGTCGTGCTGACGGTGGCGACCGGTGACCACGCCGATGCCATCGTCATCGGCCTCGTCGTCGTGGTGAACACCGCCGTGGGCGTCACCCAGGAGGTCCGGGCGGACAACGCGGTGGCAGCGCTCTCGGCGCTGTCCGCGCCTGCGGCGCGGGTGCTGCGTGACGGCCAGGAGCGCGAGGTGGCGGCCGCCGCCGTGGTGCCGGGGGATGTCCTGCTGCTCGGCGAGGGGGACATCGTTCCCGCGGACACCGAGCTGTTCGAGGCGTCCGCGCTGCTGGTGGACGAGGCGATGCTGACCGGCGAGTCCGTCCCCGTGGAGAAGGACGTGGCCGGTGCCGCCGGACTCAGCGCCGGCACGGTGGTGGTGCGCGGCCGGGCGGTCGCGACCGTCACCGCCACCGGCGCGGACAGCGCCCTCGGCCGGATCGCCGCCGCGCTTCACCCGCGCCCTCGGGCCACACCGCTGCAGCAGCGGCTCGCCGGGCTCGGCCGGGTGCTGGCCCTGGTCACCGTCGCCCTGTGCCTGGTCGTCTTCGTCCTCGGGCTGGCCCGGGGCCTGGCGCCCGAGGCGATGGCGGTCACCGCGATCAGCCTGGCGGTGGCGGCCGTGCCGGAGTCGCTGCCCGCCGTGGTGACGCTCGCGCTCGCGATCGGCGCCCGTCGGATGGCCGCCCGTCATGCCGTGGTCCGCCGGCTCCCGGCCGTCGAGACCCTCGGTTCGGTGACCGTGCTCGCGACCGACAAGACCGGCACGCTCACCGAGGGGCGGATGGTGGTCGAGCGGCTCTGGGCACCCGGCTGGGAGGCCACCGTGACCGGCACCGGCTACCGGCCGCAGGGCGAGATCCGGGTGGACCCACCGGACGGTTTCGGCCAGGCCCGGGCGCTGCTGCGGGCGGCGGCACTGTGCAACGACGCCGGGCTGCGGCCGCCCAAGCCGGGTGAGAACGGGCAGTGGACGGCTCTCGGGGACCCGACCGAGGCCGCTCTGCTGGTGGCCGCCGCCAAGGCGGGCCTCGACCCGGCCGAGCTCGCCGAGCGGTTCCCACGGGTGGACGAGCTGCCGTTCGACAGTCTCCGCAAGCGGATGACCACTGTGCACCGGACATCCGACGGGCGCCTGGAGGCCTGCCTGAAGGGCGCTCCCGAGGCCGTTCTCGACCCGGCCGTACTCGACGAGGACGCGAGCACCCTGGCACGGGCGTCGGCGCGGGCGGCGCAGTTCGCCGCTGACGGCTACCGGGTCCTCGCGGTGGCCGGCGGACCCCGGAGCGCCCAGGCCGGGCCCGTCGAGTCCGGCCTGCGGCTGCTCGGCCTGGCGGCGCTCAGTGACCCGCCCAAGCCCGAAGCCACCGCCACCCTGGCCGCCTGCCGCCGGGCCGGGATCACCCCGGTCCTGATCACGGGTGACCACCCGGCCACGGCCCGCGCGATCGCCGAGCGGGTCGGCCTGCTGGAACGCGGCGCGGGCACGGTGGCCACCGGCCGGGACCTGGCCGAGCGAACCGTCCCGGATCTCACCGCCGTGCGCGTCTTCGCCCGCACGGACCCCCAGCAGAAGCTCGACATCGTCGAGGCCTGGCGTGCGGCCGGCGCGGTCACCGCGATGACCGGCGACGGCGTCAACGACGGCCCCGCCCTCCAGCAGGCGGACATCGGCGTGGCGATGGGTCGGCGCGGGACCGAGGTGGCCCGCCAGGCCGCCGACCTCGTCCTGGCCGACGACGAACTCGCCACCCTCGTCGCGGCCGTGGAGGAGGGCCGCCGGGTCTACGACAACATCCGCCGCTTCCTCCTGTACGCCATGTCCGGCGGTGCGGCGGAGATCCTGGTCATGCTCCTGGGTCCGCTGTTCGGTCTCGCGCTGCCGTTGCGCGCCGGCCAGATCCTGTGGATCAACCTGCTCACCCACGGCCTGACCGGTGTCGCGGTCGGCGCGGAACCGGTCTCCGTCCGGGCGATGCGGCGGCCGCCCAGGGCCCCGCACGAGCACGTGCTCGGCGCCGGCCTCTGGCAGGGCGTCCTCGCGCTGGGCGCGATGGTCACCGCCGTGAGCCTGGCAGCCGCCCGCTGGGCCGAGGCTTCCGGGCGGCCCTGGCAGAGCGTGCTGTTCCTCGCCCTGCTGGCGGCCCAGCTCGGCGTGGTGCTCGGGCTGCGTGAGCGGTTGTTCACCCGGGCGAATCCGTTCCTCCCGGCGGCCGTACTGACGTCGGCGGGGCTGGCGGCGGGCGCGTTGTATCTGCCGCTGCTCCAGGACGTCCTGAAGACCGTACCGCTGTCCTGGACGGACGTCGGGCTGGCGGGGGCAGCCGGGCTGGCGGCCTTCGGGGCGGCACGGCTGGGTGCGCGCGGGCTGATCCTCCCGTCACAGCGGCCGGGCTGAGCAGGGCCCCGGCCCGGTTCCGGTACGTGGAGGGTCCGCCTCACGGCATGCGGCGGCCGTGCTCGGCGGCGACCCGGCGGGCATGGGTGACGATCTCGTCGGCCGCGTGCTCGCTGACCCCGAGGGCGCGGGTGAGCCGGTGGGCACTCCAGCCGTGCCGGGCCAGGAGGACGGCGAGCGGATGGTGCCCGGACGCCTCGGCGACGGGAGGCACTGGCGCGGGCACGACGGCGACCGGCGCCACGTGTTCCGCCGTACGGCGGCGCACCAGGGCTCTGCGTATCTCGTCCGCGCCCCAGACGACGAACGGGAACGGGGCCACGACGGCCAGTTGGGCCGGGGTGAGCGCTGCCGTCCCGAAGACGTGGTGCAGGGGCGGCAGGTAGACGATGGCGGCGGCGAAGGCGAGGGAGAAGCCGATGCCGCCGAGCAGCCGCGGGTTGCTGAGGACGCCGATGGAGCGCAGTGAGGCATGCTCGGTGCGGGCGGCGAAGGCGGTGCCGATCTGGCAGGTGACGATGCCGAGCCAGGTCACCGTGGTGGCCTGCTGGTAGGTCAGGTGCAACGCGGTGCCGGGGCCGGTCGGGTCACCGGGGTGCCAGCCTCCCAGCGTCAGGGTGAGCAGGAACCCGAACATCACCAGGCCGGCCGAGATCAGTCCGAGGAAGCCCCAGGCCCTGGCCAGCATCGAGGGCTGGATCACCCGCTGGCCGCGCGGTCGCGGGGGGCGGTCCATCAGCCCGGGCTCGGCGCGTTCGCGGCCGAGGGCGAGGGCCGGGAGGGTGTCGGTGCCGAGGTCGATGGCCAGGATCTGCATCACCGTGAGCGGCAACGGGATGGCACCGCCGGCGAGCGCGAACACAAGGAAGGGGACGACCTCGGGGACGGCGTGGGTGAAGATGTAGACGATGAACTTGCGGATGTTGTCGTACGTCCGCCGCCCGGCCTCGACGGCCGCCACGATGGTGGCGAAGTTGTCGTCCGTCAGCACCATCGTCGCCGACTCGCGGGCCACGTCCGTGCCGGAGCGGCCCATGGCGACGCCGATGTCGGCGCGCCGCAGGGCGGGGGCGTCGTTGACGCCGTCTCCGGTCATGGCCACGGTGTGGCCTTCGGCGCGCAGCGCGTCCGCGATCCGGAGCTTGGCCTCGGGCGAGGTGCGGGCGAAGATCACCTCCTCGCCCCGGGCAAGCAGTGTGTCCAGTTCCGGCTCGCTCATTGCCGCCAGCTCCGTGCCGGTGACGATGCGGGAACCGCGGTGGCCGATGCCGACCTGCGCGGCGATGGCAGCCGCGGTAAGACCGTTGTCACCGGTGACGACGTGCACGGTGATGCCGGCCCGGTGGGCGAGCGTGATCGCGTCGGCGACCTCGGGCCGGGCCGGGTCGGCCATGGCGATCAGGCCGACCAGGCACAGGTCACGCTCGGCCTCCTCACGGCGGGCGGGCGGCGGTGCGCCGGCCGGCAGCCGACGCACGGCCACGGCGAGCACTCGCAGGCCCCGGGCGGCCAGGACACCGACGGCGTGGGCCACCTCGGTCCGGTCGTCCGGTGTGAGGGCCCGCTCCGCGCCGTGGTCGAGGAAGTACGCGGCGTGGAGGAGCACCTCCTCCGGCGCGCCCTTGGTGCGCAGGACGACCGTGCCGTCCTCGGCGTCGGCGGTGGTCATCAGCTTGATGCGGGGGTCGAAGCGGTACATGGCCCGACGGTCGCGATCACGCCGCTCGGGCGGACACGGCACGCCGAGCCGGTCGGCCAGGTCGAGCAACGCGAGCTCGGTCGGGTCGCCGTGGCCCGAGTCCGGATGAGCCGTCGTGCAGGCGGCCGCCGCCTCGGCGACCAGCCGCACCTGCGGCGGGACGTCCGGCAGGGCGTCGACTGCGCTCTCGCCGCCCGGCGTCCAGACGGCCGTCACCAGCATCCGGTTCTCGGTCAGCGTGCCCGTCTTGTCGGTGCACACGACCGTCGTGGAACCCAGCGTCTCGACGGCGGACAGTCGCTTGACCACCGCGCCGCGCCGGGCCAGGTCGCGCACTCCGGAGGCCAACGCGAGGGTGATGGTCGGCAGCAGGCCCTCCGGAACATTCGCCACCAGCAGGCCGATCGCGAAGCTCACCGCGGCGGCGAGTGAGAGGCCCGCGGCGAGACCGATCGGCAGGAAGGCCAGCCCGACGCCGACCGCGACCACCGCGATCAGCCGGGCGGCCCGCTTGACCTGGTGCTCCAGCGGGCTCTCCTCACGGTGGGTGCGCTGGCTGAGCGCCGCGATCCGGCCGAGCTCGGTGTGCATGCCGGTGGCGGTGACCACCGCCCGGGCCTGGCCACCCGTGCACGTCGTCCCGGAGAACAGCAGGTCGCGGGCGTCCAGCAGCGAGCCCTCGACATCCGCCAGTTCCGCCGAGCGGAACACCGGCACCGACTCACCGGTCAGCGCCGACAGGTCGACCTCGACGCCTCCCGCGAGCAGCCGGGCGTCGGCGGAGATCCGCTCGCCCTCCTCGACCACCAGTACATCCCCCGGGACCAGCGAGCGGGCGGCCACGTCCCGCCGGGCGCCGTCGCGCACCACGGTCGTCTGCTCCGGCAGGAACGCGGCCAGAGCCTCCACCGCCCGCTCGGCCTGCTGCTCCTGGGCGAAGGCGAGCGCGGCGTTGAGCAGGATCACCGCGACGATCGCCACCGCCAGCGCCAAGGCCCCACTGACCGCCGCGAGCGCGGCCGCGAGGGCCAGCAACAGGGCGAGTGGGTGGGTGAACTGCTGCGCGAGCTCGCGGGGCCAGCGCCGCCCGCCGCGCCGGGCAAGGGTGTTGGGGCCGTACACGGCCTGGCGCCGGAGCACCTCGCGCTCCGCCAGACCCGCCGGTGACGTGCGCAGATCCCGGAACAGCAGTGCGATCGGCTCGCGCGGGTCGGGGGCGTCCGAGCGGTCGGACGACCGGAGCTCGGCGGTCGGTGCCATGTTCCCTCCCCGGTGGTCGTGGGGCGGCCCGGTGACCCCGGGCCCTGTACGAACCGTAGGCAGCGGTCCGGGCCCCGCGGCAGGGCCGACCGGCCCCGGGAACGGGGCGAGCGGCCCTGGCCGGGGTGCCGACGACGGCTCACGCTGAAGCTGTCGGCCTCGCCACGCGAACCGACGGCGCAGGCACACGCAGGAGGAGCGCCATGAAGAAGCAGAGGGTCCTGGTGGCCTACGGCAGCAAGCACGGCGCCACGGCCGGCATCGCCCAGGAGATCGGCCGGACCTTGGACCAGGACGGGTTCGACGCCGTCGTCGTCCCCGCCGCAGAGGTACAGGACGTGTCGGACTTCGACGCCGTCGTTCTCGGCAGCTCGCTCTACGAGGGCCACTGGCACCGCGACGCCCTGCGCTGCGCGCATGACCACGCCGAGGCCCTGGCCCGGCGCTCGGTCTGGCTGTTCAGCAGCGGCCCGGTGGACAGCTCCGCCGAGCAGCACGACATCCCGCCGGTGCACGGAGCCGCGAAGGAGGTTCGGCACCTGCACGCCCGCGGGCATGTCACCTTCGGCGGCAGTGTCACGGCGGACACCCCGGGCCGGATCGCCCGCAGCCTCGTCAGACACGGCAAGGGCGGCGACTTCCGCAGCCCGGAGCACATCCAGCGCTGGGCGCACGAGATCGGGAACGCGCTGCGCTCCCCGGACGGGGCGTAACGCCGGGGCGGGACGTCCGC
Source organism: Kitasatospora sp. NPDC034035 (assembly GCF_055575755.1). NCBI lineage: Bacteria > Bacillati > Actinomycetota > Actinomycetes > Kitasatosporales > Streptomycetaceae > Kitasatospora > Kitasatospora sp. NPDC034035. The sequence continues at coordinate 103,068 of NZ_JBVISA010000018.1, forward strand.
GTGGGCTCAGCGGCCCAGCCCTCGGGGCCGAGCGGCCCTGGCACGGGGGAGCCCTGGCGGCGGAGGGTTGAGGTGTGCCCAGCCGGAGCGCGCAACCGTCGTCGGACCGGACCGAGGAGCCTCAGATGTCCACCGCCCAGTACCAGCCGCCCACTGCCGGGGCCCCGTCGGCCGACGGCGTCGGCGCGCTCACCGGGCCGCTCGGCGCGGAGGACCACGAGACCGGGACGGACACGGATCGGGCGTCGGTCCGGTTGGCCCCCCACCTGGTGGGCGCGGTCGTCCTCGACACGGACGGTGTCCTGACCGACTCCCAGCCGCTGCGCACCATGGCCTGGCAGGACACTCTCGACGCCTATCTGGCCCAGTACGCGCACGTCACCGGTCGTCCGCAACGCCCCCTCGATGCCACGTCCGACCTGCCCGCCCACCTGACCGGCCGACTCGACGCGGACACCGGCGCCGCCCTCCTGGCCGAACGCCCGGTGATCGCCGACCTGGCCGTCCATCACCTCGGTCCGTCGGGGGAAGACCTGCTGCGCTTGCTGGTCCGCCACCAGGACCAGCGTTTCGAGGAACTCCTGAACTCCCGGGGCGCACCGCCGCGTACCGGCGCCGTCCGGTTGCTGCGGGCCTTGCGTACCGCCGGCATCCGTACGGCGGCGGTCTCGACCAGCCGGCGCGGCACGCTCCTGCTTCACCGTGCCGGGCTGGACAACCTGGTGGACGCCTGTGTGGACGCCGGGGACGCAGGTCACTACGGGCTCGCCGGACCGCCTGACCCGGGCCTGTACGAGCTGGCGCTGAGACTGCTGCAGACCGCAGCGGCGCGCTCGGTGCTGCTGGCAGGCACGCCGATGGGCACGGCGGCCGGTGTCCGGGCCGGATTCGGCCGGACAGCTGCCATCTCCTTCGATCATGAAGGGCCCTCGGCGCCGTGGCCGACCGGGGAGCCCCTCGTACGCGGACTGGGCGCTGTCGCGGTCGCCGCGTAGCGGCTGGGTCATCAGCAGACGAGAACACGCTCACCCGATCGCGGTACGACCGTTCAGCCGAATTGTGGTCGATGTTCCGTGCCACGGAGGACGTACCGAGGATGACCGTCATGAGCCCGACCGTGTGCGGACCGCAGCATCGCAATGGGGCGCTCCAGAGGATCAGGGTGTCCGGGTTCAGCTCGGGCGTCGCCTACGGGTCCGGATGCAAAGCGCCGGCCTCGATCGCGTCCGCAGGTCACGCCGGTGGAAGTCGGGGTCCATGCCGCAGATCAGCTGCGCCTCCTCCCAGGCCAGGGAGTGCACGCCCAGCTTCGGCTTCCAGTGGAACTTGACCAGCGTGCTCGCGCCGTCGGCGTTGACGAGGCGGAAGGTGTGGACGCCGAAGCCCTCCATCATCCGGTACGAGCGGGGGATGCCCCGGTCGGACATGTTCCACAGGGTGTGGTGGGTGGCTTCGGTGTGCAGCGACACGAAGTCCCAGAACGTGTCATGAGCCGACTGCGCCTGCGGGATCTCCCGGTCCGGGTGGGGCTTGGCGGCGTGCACGACGTCCGGGAACTTGATCGCGTCCTGGATGAAGAACACCGGGATGTTGTTGCCGACCAGATCGAAGACACCCTCGGTCGTGTAGAACTTCGTCGCGAAGCCGCGGGTGTCGCGCACGGTGTCCGCCGACCCGCGCGAGCCGAGCACGGTGGAGAACCGCACGAACACCGGTGTCTCGACCCCGGCCAAAAACGCCGCCTTGGTGACGGCGGCGGCTGTGCCGTAGCCGCGGAAGACGCCGTGCGCCGCCGCGCCACGGGCGTGCACGGCCCGCTCGGGAATCCGCTCGTGGTCGAAGTGCATGATCTTCTCGCGCAGGTGGTGGTCCTGCAACAGCACCGGCCCGCGCGGCCCGGCCTTCAGCGAATGGTCCGAATCCGGCAGCCGAACGCCCTGGGCGGTCGTCAGATACCCGCCGTTCTGCGCCCGCAGGTCCGCGGAAGCGCCTGTGCCACGGCCGGTCGCGGACAGGCCGGCGGGCGCGCTCTGGTCCGGCTTGGGCGGCAGCGGCGCGCGCGGCTCGGTGGGCTCGGCGACCGTCGGCGACTCTGCCGAGGGCGCACCCGGAACCTCCGGACGGTGGCGGTCCACCATGCCTGTCACGGCCTCAGCCACGGTGTGCACGGCCTTCTGGACGGGCTTGGACTCGCGCATTGATCCTCCTGATCGAACATGTGTCCACCCACTTCGGGATGGATGGGCCGCCTACACACGACTATCGGCCGGGCTGGACGGCTCGCGGCGGCGGCGTACCGCGAGAGGCCGGCTGGATGTCGGGGGTCGTCTGCCCGGGAGCACAGGCGGTACACCCCGGGCCGCCGCAGCATGCACCTGCTTGGCCTGACGGCGCCCGATTGCCCGTCGGGGCAGACCCGCGAACCCCGCCGTGCCGTCCGGTCCGACGGATCAGGCCTGCGCTGCGATGGCGGCGCAGAGCACGGCCACGCCGACGGCCAGCCAGGCGAGGTAGTCGCCGAGGTGCCCGGAGTGCAGTCGGCGCAGCACGCGCACGGCGGAGGGGGCGGGACCGGTAGGTCGGGGCCGCAGGGCGGCTGCGGTGGCGAGGGCGCAGGCCAGTCCGGCGGAGAGCAGGCCGAGGGCGATGCCCGCTCCGGTCCAGCCGGCCACGGCGGCACCGGCTGCCGGGCCGGGGCCGGCGGCAGGAAGGACCGCGGCGGCGTAGCGGGCCGGGTCGGTGAAGGTGGCCGCGCCGCGCGCCACGGCGGTGGCGACGGCGGGTACGCAGCACAGGACGAGTCCGGTGGCCAGCAGGACGGCGGGGACGGCCGGCATCGTGGGTGGCAGGCTCCGCTCCGGCCCGCGGATCTCCGGTTCCTCTCCGTCGCCGGTGGTCTCGTCCTCGCCCTGCCGGATGGCGGGCACCGGCCCGACGCCCCAGAAAACGCGCAGTGCGGCTCGGAGAACGGCTGCGCCGGTGACGGCCGAGGTGGCCACGAACACCACGGGGAGCCAGGACTGGAGGTGGCCGGCGGCGTCCTCGGTCAGGGCTTTGCCCAGGCCGGTGCCGAACGGCGGCAGCCCGGCCAGGGCCAGCGCACCGACGACGAACAGCACGCCCACGAGGCGCAGCGGGCGGGCCCTTCCGTGCAGGCTGAGCTCGTCGACGGATCCGTAGCGGTCCAGCAGGACGCCGGTGAGGGCGAACAGGGCGGCCTTCACCAGGCCGTGCCCGGCGACGTAGAGGGCGGTTCCGGCGGCGCCGGCCGGGGTGAGCAGGGCGACGCCGGTGAGGAACAGGCCGACGTGGCTGATGGTGGAGAAGGCGAGCAGGCGCTTGAGGTGCCGTTGCTGCCAGCACATCAGGGCACCGAGCAGGGCGGTCACCACGCCCAGCGCGACGAAGGTGGTGCGGAACGCCTCGTGCGGGATGCCGCCGGGGCCGGCGAAGACGGTCCAGTAGATCCGGGCGATGCCGTAGACGCCGAGTTCGACCATGACGCCGGACATCAGCATGCACACCGGGGTGGGCGCGACGGCGTGGGCGTCGGGCAGCCAGAAGTGGAACGGCGCGGCGGCGGCCTTCACCAGCAGTGCCGTGCACACCAGGACGAACGCGACGACGGTCAGCGGGTCGGCGTGGTGGGCGGCGAGCTGCCGGCCGAGGCGGGCGAGGTTGAGCTCACCGGTGCGGGCGTACAGGAGTCCGATGCCCAGGAGGGAGCAGTAGGCGGCGAACGAGGTGACGATGCCGAAGGTCAGAGCGCCGTGCAGGGGACGAGGGTCCTCGATGCGGTAGCCGGTCAGGGCGTAGGCGGCCGCGCCCATGAGCTCGAAGAAGACGAAGGCGTTGAAGAGGTCGCCGGTGAGGGCGAACCCGGCCATGCCGGACGGTCAGCGGGCGGACCCGCTGGAGGACGCGGTAGTCGGCGGCCACGTAGGCCAGGTGCAGGGCGGTGGCGAGCACGACGCCGCCCTGGAAGCCGCCGCCGGGCGACAGCTGGCCGTGCGCGATGACGTACACGCCGACCACGAGGGTGACCGGCAGCAGGACGGCGCCGAACAGCCGGGTGGTGGGCAGCACCCGCTCGGGCACGGGCTGTTTCTCGCGTTCGTCGCGGGCCCGCCGGAGCAGCAGGGTGGCGCCGAGGACGGTGGTGAAGAGGATCGACTCCTCGCCGAGGGTGTCGAACGCGCGGAGGTCGAAGTTCACCGAGGACACCACGTTGGCGGTGCGGTTGGCGAGCGCGGCGGCGACGGCCCGGTCGCCGTAGGGGTGTGCTTCGGAGCCGAACCGGGGCAGGCCGGTGCAGGCGGCGATGAAGAACGCGGCGATCACCGCTGCGGCGGCCAGGAACAGCACGAGCCGGACGCGGGCCGTCACCCTCCGCTCTCCTCGCCGTCACGGCGGTCGTCTGCCGTGGGGCGGTTGACCTTGCGGACCGTGAGGAGGATCAGCAGCGGCGTCAGGGCGGTGCCCACGGCCAGCTGCGACAGCGCCACGTCGGGGGCCTGAAGCACCGCGAACAGTACCGAAAGCCCCAGTCCCAGGACGGCCAGGACGACGGCCTGACGGGCCGGATCCCGGCACAGCACCGCCACCGTCGCCGCGGCGGCGACGAACACGACCGCCACACCGATCAGCCACTCGTTCACGTCTCGCCCTTCCCTTCCGAATGCCAGGTGGCCTTGCCGAGCGCGATCGTGGTCACCGTCCCGCCCGCCGCGAACAGCAGACCGATCAGCAGCGTCTTCACCGCCCCGCGCCCGGCACCCTGGTCGAGAGCCACCGCTGCCGCGATCAGCGGCACCCCAGCACACGTGGCCGGGGCGAGCGCGTGCAGCCGCAGGAAGGTGCCCTTGAGGACGGCCAGTGCCACCACGGACAGCAGCACGAATCCGACTCCTGTCCACAGCAGGATCAGGACCAGGACGTGACCGGTTGTCATACGCCCCCGCCCTCGGACTCGTTGCCGCCGGGCGCCCGGCCCTGGCCCGTGACGAAGCGGGTGAAGACGAGGGTGCCGGCCGGGGAGAGAACCGCGAGGACCAGTGCGAGGTCCTGGTAGGAGGAGCGTTGGTAGGCCTGCGGCAACAGCAGGAACACACCCCCGACCACGGTCGACAGCAGGCACATCCCGGCCAGTCGATGCACCGCGCTGCCTCGCGCCGCCACCCACAGGCACACCGGCACCGCTGCCACCAGCAGGACGAGGGCAGCTGCGGCCCAGGCGTTCATGACGCCCTCGCCGCACCGTCGGTGACGACGCGCTCCACGGGGCCCGGCGTTGTGCCGAGCGCGTGTACCAGCACCTCGTCCGGCTCGCCGATCTCCAGGACGCACGTGTCCTCTCGCACCGCACCGCCCACAGCTGCCCCTCCCGTCCCCAGCCGACTGGTCTTGAGTCATCGTCATTCTTCGGAGTCGCACCAGCCGACAGCCGCCCGGCCACCAGGGTGGCCACCGTGCTGGCGCCGACCCAGTACTCGCGCCGCCGGGGATGGTCGGCGGCGAACACGACGGCGCGGGCGGCGACTTCGAGCTCGGGTCCGGCGACACCCTCCTGCTGTACACCGACGGCCTCATCGAGCGGCGGGACTGCTCCGTGGAGGACTCGCTCGCCAACCTCCTCAGCCTTACGCAGAGCAACCGCGCTTCCGACGGCCCGGACGACCTGGAACACAGGCTCGACCACCTGCTGCGGTACACCGACGCGGACACCGACGACGACACCTGCCTCATCGGCGTGCGGGTCGGCTGACCCGCCACACCGTGGCCCAGCCGCCGCGCCACACCGAGGCAGTCCGGTCACGCTCGACCTCCGTGTACCGGGCGATCGAGCAGCCGAGTCGTCGTGGACCAGGGCGGGACCGGGTGTGCGCGTCTTTGGGCTCGGCTGATGGTCCTCTGGTGTTCCGGCGCGGCGTCGGTAACATGAGGAATCCTCACATTACCGCCAGGAGGCTGCCATGCCGGATCGCTTCGACCTGCCGGCGGGGTTCCGCTGGGGTGCCGCCACCGCCGCCTACCAGATCGAGGGGGCGGTGGACGAGGACGGCCGCGGCCCGTCCGTGTGGGACACCTTCACCGCGCGCCCGGGCGCCGTCCGCGACGGGCACACCGGCGAGGTCGCGTGCGACCACTACCACCGGTACCCCGAGGACATCGCCCTGATGAGGGGCCTCGGGCTGGACGGCTACCGCTTCTCCATCGCCTGGCCCCGCGTCCTGCCCACCGGCGCCGGCAAGGTCAATGAGGCCGGACTCGCCTTCTACGACCGCCTGGTCGACGCCCTGCTCGAGGCCGGCATCGCCCCGCTGCCCACCCTCTTCCACTGGGACCTTCCCCAGGCGCTCGAGGACACCGGCGGCTGGCTCAACCGCGACACCGCCTACCGCTTCGCCGAGTATGCGGCCGTCGTCACCGACCGCCTGGGCGACCGCGTTCCCACCTGGATCACGCTCAACGAGCCCTTTGTCCACACGGTCTTCGGCTACGCGCTGGGCACCCACGCCCCCGGCCGCACCCTGATGTTCGAGGCGCTCCCGGCCGCTCACCACCAGCTCCTCGCCCACGGCCTGGCCGCGTCCCTGCTCCACGATCGCGGCCTGGAGGTGATGCTCTCCAACAACCTCACCCCGGTGGAGACGGCCTCCGACTCCGCCGAAGACGCGGCCGCCGCCAAGGCCTACGACGCCCTGCACAACCGCCTGTTCACCGACCCCGTCCTCCTCGGCCACTACCCTGACCTCTCCGCCCTCGGCGTGCCCGAGGACATCTTCGGCGCCGTCCGCCCCGGCGACCTGGACCTCGTCCACGCCCCCGGTCTCGACGGCCTCGGCCTCAACTTCTACAACCCCACCCGCGTCGCCGCCCCCACCGAACCCGGGCTGCCCTTCAACCTCGTCGACATTCCCGACGCTCCCCACACCGCCTTCGGCTGGCCCGTCGTCCCCGTCGCCCTCACCCGACTCCTCCTCGGCCTCCGCGATACCTACGGCAAGGCCCTCCCGCCCGTCACCATCACCGAGAACGGCTGCTCCGTCACCGAGGAGACCGTCCCCGACCAGCCCCGCATCGACTTCATGTCCGCCCACCTCGACGCCCTCGCCCAGGCCGCCGCCGAAGGAGTCGACGTCCGCGGCTACTACACCTGGTCCCTCCTCGACAACTTCGAATGGGCGGAGGGGCTGTTCCGTCAGAGGTTCGGTCTGGTCCACGTCGACTTCGCGACGCAGCGGCGCACGCCGAAGGCCTCGTACGCCTGGTACCGAGACCTGATCGCTGCCCACCGGGCGCGGAGTGCAATGTAGAGCTCGGTAACTTCTTTGCGATATCGGCGAGTTGGGAAAGCTCGTGACTGGTGGTTACGGTCCTCCTGTCATGACAGCCTGTTCGACGGGCCGAAGCCCGCCTCATGCGGTCACCTGCTCCAGCGCGACTCCGGGTGCTCGCACTCCTTGAAGAAGCTGCCCATGCCGCGGGTGAGGCCTGTGGTCGCCATGTGGTCGGAACCTCCGGGGGGCCGTTCGTCGCCTACTCGGCGCGGTTCCTGATCGAGGCGCGGAAGCCGGGAGCCCCGGCGTAAAGGGCGCAGTAGCGTTACGTCGATATGACAAGTACGCTGCGTGTCGCTGGTTGAACACCATGCGGGCCTGGCCGCCGCTCCGTGGGGGGAGTCACGTCCAGGCCCGGCCGCCGGCCAGGTCCCGGTTGGGCTCGTGGGGGAGCTTCAGCCGGGCCCGCCGGTGGGTGAGGGTGTTATGCCCGGTCGAACAGTGGTTCAGTCATGACATGCCGTCAGTATTTCGGCGGCGCCTGGGGTGTTGTCGCTCCGCCCGCGGGGGCGGGGTCGGCCGCGGGCCTCAGCGCTGCGCCGCCGGGCCGGAGTTGGCGGCGTCCCGGCCCGCCGGTTCGGCCTGCTCCGTCGCTTTGGTCCGGTCCGAAGGTTCGGTCGGCGCCGAGGTCGTGAGCGTTCGTTCGGTGAGCGCGAGGGTCGGCCTCAGCACCAGCACGGCGGCGCAGGCCGCGGTGACCGCCGCCATCACGATCAGCGGCGTCCGGTAGTCGAACCGGTCGATGAGGACCGTGCCGGCGGCGAGCGACAGTGACTGCGGGACCAGCACCAGCATCGTGCACGTGGCGTTGACACGGCCCTGGAGCCGGGACGGCGTGTGGAGCTGCGCCGCGGACGACAGCACCACCATGGTCCAGGTGAGCGCGACCCCGTCCGCGACCTCGCCCGCGACGACGAACGCCAGGTGCGGCACGCAGTAGGCGAGCGCCGCCAGCGTGAACGCGAAGGTCCCGAGGCCGGCGGTGCGCGCCATGCCGACCCGCCGGATCAGTGCGGAGACCGTGAGGCCGCCGATCGCCGTGCCGACGCCCTGGACGGCGTTGAGCGTGCCGAGCGCCGAGGGCGGCCGGCCCAGCCCCTCGTCCACGACCGCGAACATGACGGTGTGGCTCAGGCCGATGACGCAGAACGCGCAGGCCGCGGCGTAGCCGATCTGGGCCAGCACCGGTGTGGCGCTGATGTGCCGGATGCCCGCGAGGGCGCTGCGGAGGAAGGGCTCGTGGGACGGCTCCGGTCCGAGCGACTCCTCGAGGAGACAACACGTGGACTGGGAACGCCTGAGCGAGCGCCCCGGGCTGGATCCCTACCTCCAGGAGCCGGCGCTCTTCCTGGACGCCCACTTCGCCCGCACCTTCGGGCTGCTCTGGCCCGAGAACGACCCCCTCGTCCCCCGGGGCGCGGGCGGGCCGCCGGACACGGCACTGGCCGGGTACGTCGCCGCGGGCCTCACCGCCCTGCTGGGCTGGAAGGTCGAGCACGCCACCGGTGCCCGCCTGCCCAACGGCCACGTCCTGGTGATCCAGTCCGCCGGATCGAGCCGCTGGACGCTCCGGTCCCCGGGTGGCCCCGCCGCCGAAGTCCCCACCCTGAGCGGCGAGGCCCTGTACCTCCCGCCCGGCTACCGGGCCGGCGCCGTTCACAGTGACGACGCGAGGCACGTCATCCTCGTGGTCACCGATCCCGGGGAGGAGTCGCCGGCGCCGCCTCCTGCCGCGCCGGCGGCCTGAGCCCCGCAGGACCGAGTGCCGCGCGGTAGCGTTACGTGGATATGGCATGTACGCTGCGTGTCGCTGGTTGAACACCATGCGGGCCTGGCCGCCACTCCGTGGGGGGAGTCACGTCCAGGCCCGGTCGCCGGCCAAGGGCCCGGTTGCGCTTCGTGGGGGAGCTTCAGCCGGGCCCATCGGTGGGCTATCGATGGTATGCCCAGCCCGATGGTGTTTCAGTCATGACAAGCGGTCAGGGTCGGCCCGTCTTCGAATGTTTGAGCGCGGGGCCCGGTCGGCTGGTTCACGGAAGCCCGCCTCCGCGAGTACCCGGTTTCGGCCATGGCGTTCGGCGGGTGGCCTGGGAGGCTGTCTTGTGGCCGGCGGGCGGTGGCCGCTTCCATGGCCGGATGGACCGACCTGATCTCGTTCTCCTGACCGATCACAGCTCGACCGAAGGCAGTCGGGAGGTGCTTGCCGCCGCCGCACGGGCGTTGACCGGGCGGGAGCCCGTGCACGTGGACGCCCGGCCGTTCATGGACGGTGGCGGCGGTCGGATCGAGGCCGACGGCGCGGACGGGTTCCGGCTGGTGACGGACGGTCGGGCGGTGGCCGCCGACGCGGTGGTCGTGTACGAGATCCCGCCGCACCGGCGCCGAGCGTTCGAGGACTGCCAGCGGCTGCTGCGCGGCCACGGTGCCCGCTCGCTCGGCACCGACGCCGAGGCGTGGCGGGCCGCCACCGAGAAGGACTCCACCGTCGCGAGCTTCGTCCGGGACGGCGTCCCGCACATGCCCAGCGTCGCGTTCTCCCGGCCGAGCCCGGAGGCCGCCGCCGAGGCCTTCGAGGAACTCGGCGGCGACGTCTGGGCCCGGCCCTGCGTCGGGATGGGCGGCGACGACGTCTTCCATGTCACCACCCATGCCCAACTCGCCGCCGCCGCACGGTACTACGCGCAGACGGGGGCGGAGTGGCTGATCGCCCGCGACGCCCGCAACTTCCTGCCGGACGGCCGGCGCCACCAGTTCCGGGTGGTGGTGCTGCACGGCCGCGTGGTCCGCGCGGTCGAGCACGTGCAGCCGGACCCGGACGCCCCGTGCAACGAGTGCCGTGGCGCCGTGTCCACCCTGCTGGACGACGGTGAACTGCCGGACAAGCTGGCCGAGTTGGCCATCAGCGCGACCGCGTCCCTGGGTCTCGACCTGGCGGGCGTGGACCTCGCGGCCGAGAGCGGCGGCGTGGTCTTCGAGGTCAACGTCCACCCCGCCTTCGGCCGGCGCGCCCTGGAGCAGGTGGCGCTGCCCTACGTCGCCGCGCACCTCGGCGAGTAGCGCCCGCCGCCGGGAGCGGCCCGGCACGGAGCCGGTTCAGCTCCGCAGGACGGCGCCCAGCACCGACGGGCGGAACAGCAGCGACGGCGGCTCCACCAGGGACATCACCTCGTGGAAGGCCGCGGTGACCACCGGGTCGCGGGTGGCGCCGGCCAGCACCTTGTCCAGGAAGCGGTGCTGGAGCTTCAGCAGGGCGCCGGAGGGCGCGCCCGTGGTGGTGGCGAAGCGGGCGTCCTCGGCGCAGGACATCACCCACGGGTTCTTGGACACCGCCGCGATGGCGCGCCGCGCGTCCCGGGCCGCGGCGTGGCCGATGCCGCCCTGCCGTAGCGCGGTGCGGCGCAGCGCCTGGGCGCAGAACAGGGCGACGGTGACGCCCTGGCCGTACACCGGGTTGAAGGTGCTCGCGGCGTCGCCCACCACCACCAGGCCGTCCGGGCAGCTGCGGTCGTAGTGCCGCCGCACGCCCGGGCCGGGGACGAAGCCGCGCACCTCGCCCGCCGGTTCGGCGTCCCGCAGCGCTTCGCGGAGCAGCGGGTCGCGCAGCCCGGCCAGGTGCCGGGTGAACCCCTCCTCGCCGGGTTCGGGTTCGGCGCCGCGCATCCCGGCGAGGCTGACGATCCAGCGGTCGCCCTCGACCGGCAGCAGGACGCCCATCCGCGGCGCGTCCGGGGCCTTGGTCTGCAGGTAGACGGCCTGGCCGCCGAGGTCGACCCCGGCCGGGCGGTGGAAGAGCCGGGAGGTGTACGCGACGCCCGCGTCCACCCGCTCCTCGGGCGCCGGGCGGCAGCCCAGTTCGGTCAGCCACTTCGGCACCGAGGTCGAGCGGCCCGCCGCGTCCACCACCAACTCGGCCGGGAGGTCGCGGACTTCGCCGCGCTCCGGGCCCCGTTCGCGGATCTTCACCCCGGTCACCGTCCCGGCCGACCCGAGCAGGCCGACCACGTCGGTGCCCTCCAGGAGCTCGATCGAGGACTCGGTGCGGACCCGGTCCAGGACGAGCTGGTCCAGCACCGGCCGGGTGCAGGAGAGGAAGGCCATCCGCGCCGGGTACTCGGCCATCCACCCGGCGGAGCTGAGCCACTTGACCTCCGAGGTGGTCACCCGGATCGCGCCCGCGGCCGTCAGCTCCTGCTTGATCCCGGGCATCATCTCCTCCAGCGCCCGGTGCCCGGCCTCCAGTACCAGGTGCGCGTGCCGGCCCTGCGGCACCCCGGCCCGGAACGCCGCCTCCGCCGGGTAGTGGTCCCGCTCCACCACGACGATCCGCTCGGCCTGGCCGCGCAGCGCCCAGGCTGCCGCCAGCCCGGCCAGCCCGCCGCCCATCACCACCGCCGTGCCCCGCCCGGGGGCCCTCTCCGAAGAACTCATGGCACGTAGCGTAGTGGTGCGTGCCGACCTCCGTAACCGCTTCACCTGGACGAACATCCTCGTAGCGGGCGCCTGTTGACACTCCCTGACACCCCCCCCGGGTCGCGGGCGCTAAGGAAGCGTCAAGAACGGTGCCCGGCGGTGTCAAGGAGGCGTCAGGGAGCGCTCTACCCGGGGTGGTGTGGCACTAGCGTCGCGCGGCGGAAGAGAGATCAGTAGCGAGAAGCGGCAGACAGAAACGGTTCTGCGTTCGGGTTCGCCGGTTATGTCCGGGGCACCGGCGGGCCGTGCCACGGGGGAAAGGGACGTGTGGTCATGACGACCTCCACAGAGCACAGGGACGGGGCGGCGGCCACCTCGAAGGAGGAAAGCCCGCCCGAGACGGCGGAACCCGTCCCGCCGGGCGCCCTCGCCCGCCTCGTCCGGGGCGCCCGTACCGTCGGCAGCCGGGCCCACTGGACCACCCCGCGCCTGGTGCGCGGCCTCACCGCGCTGAGCCTGGCCGCCCTGCTCGGCCTCGGGGTGACCGCCACCGCGGTGCTCGCCGGGGCCCGCGACGGGACCGACACCATCGGCCACCGGGCCGCCCCGCAGGCCACCCGCGCCGCCGACCTGTACTTCGCGCTGAGCGACATGGACGCCCAGGCCGCCAACCTGCTGCTGGTCGGCGCCGACCCCGAGTACACGACGCTGCGCACACAGACCCTGGACACCTACGAGCAGCGCCGCGCCCAGGCCGACGACGACCTCCAGCAGGCCGCCCAGGCGGCGACCGACGACCAGGCCGGGCAGCGCGCCGTCCAGCTGGTGCTCGGCCGGCTCGGCAGCTACGAGGCCCTGGTGGCCCGGGCGCAGCTGCTGGAGGAGCAGGCCGGGTCGCCGGCCGGTCAGCCCTCGCCGGCCGCGCTGGAGACCTACCGGCAGGCCACCGACCTGCTGCGCGGGCAGCTGCTGCCCGCCGCCGACCAGGTCACCGTCGCCAACGACGCCGCCGTCGAGCGCGTCTACCAGCAGCAGCGCGACGCGCTGGGCAGCGGCTGGTGGTGGCTGCTCGCCGTCGGCCTGCTCACCCTCGTCGTGCTGCTCGGGCTCCAGCGCGCCCTCGCCGTGCGCTACCGCCGGGTGGTCAATCCGGCGCTGGCCGCCGTCACGCTGCTGACCGGCGCGGTGCTGGTGATCGGGCTGAACCTGGCGGGCCGGGCCGAGGACCACCTGGTGACCGCCAAGAGCAACGCCTACGACTCGGTGATCGCGCTCAGCCGGGCCCGCGCCGTCGCGTACGACATGAACGCCGACGAGAGCCGCTACCTGATCGACCCGACCCGTGCCGTCGCGTACGAGCAGGTCTTCCTCGAGCAGACCCAGGCGATCGCCCGGATCGAGGGCGCCACCCTGGCGGACTACAACGCCCGGCTGGCGGACGCGGCCGAGCGCCACCGCGCCGACCGCGCGGTGGTCCCCTTCGGCGGCTACCTCGGCAGCGAACTGCGCAACGTCACCTTCGCGGGGGAGCAGGACGCCGCCGAGCGCGTGCTGGACACCTTCCGGCAGTACCAGGCGACCGACCGCAGGATCCGCGACCTGCGCACCGCCGGGAAGCTCAAGGAGGCGGTCACGCTCAACACCGGCCTCTCGAAGGGGCAGTCCAACTACGACTTCGAGCAGCTGGGCAACGCGATCGGGGACACCATCGCGATCAACGCCGCCGCGATGGACCGGGCGGTCGCCGAGACCGACGGCGACCTGGACGGCACCACCGCGGCCCTCGCGGCGGGTGTGCTGGCGGTGGCGCTGGGCCTGACCGCGATCGGGGTGCGGCCCCGGCTGCGCGAGTACCGGTAGCCGGAGGCGCGGTCGGCTTCAGCGGAGCCGCTGGTCCTCGGTCTCAGCGGAGCCGCCGGTACTCGGCGTCCGGGTCGAGTTGGCGCCGGTACTCGACGTGCAGCCGGACGGTGCCGTCCGGTCCGGCCAGCCCGGCGAGCGGGCCCCGGCCGGCCGGCAGCGGGCGCGGCCGCGGCCACTGCTGGGCGAGGACGGCGAGCGCGGTGCCGTCGGCGCCGCGCACCACCCAGGTGGCGCGGCCGCCGCCGATCAGTGGCAGCCGGGGCCGGGGGAGCCCGAGGGCGGTGAGGGCCGCCGGGACGTCGAGGCCGTCGGGGAGGGCGGCCGTCGCGGTGTGCGGGGCGTCCACGTCGTCGCCGGCGGCGACGCTGTCCCGGGTGAGGAGGATGCGCATGACGCGAGGTTAGCTCGCGGCGGAGCTCACCCGGGTGCCGGATTGACAAGCCACCTTGCCGTACCGGCAAATGGCAGGCATGGTCGACGAAGACTTCGAGAGCGTCCTCACCACGGTGGGTCCCCGGTTGCGGGCCCTGCGCCGGGAGCGGGGCACCACGCTCGCCAAACTGGCCGCGGCGACGGGCATCTCACTCAGCACCCTGTCCCGGCTGGAGTCCGGGCAGCGCAAGCCGACCCTGGAGCTGCTGCTGCCGCTGGCCCGGGAGTACCGGGTGCCGCTGGACGAACTGGTCGGCGCACCGGCCACCGGCGACCCGCGGATCCATCCGCGCCCGGTGACCAGGAACGGCCAGACGATCATCCCGCTCACCCGTCACCTGGGCGGGATGCACGCGTTCAAGCACATCGTGCCGCCGGGCCGGAACACCGAGCCGGAGCCGGAGTTGAAGGTCCACGAGGGCTACGAGTGGCTGTACGTGCTGTCCGGCCGGCTGCGGCTGGTGCTCGGATCGCGCGACCTGGTGCTGACGGCCGGTGAGGCCGCCGAGTTCGACACCCGCACCCCGCACGCGTTCGGCAACGCGGGCCCGCAGCCGGTGGAGTTCCTGAGCCTGTTCGGCCCGCAGGGCGAGCGGATGCACGTCAGGGCGCGCCCGGGAACCTCTGTTCGGTAGGTTCGTTCCTGACAGGGGGTCTCCGTTGGGGCTCCCGTCAGGCCGTCGGGAGGGGCCGAGAACATGAGTGTGCAGCAGAGCGCGGAGTCCGGCGAGAGCGGCGGAGCCGGGGAGCGCGACGAGGCCGAGGACGGCCGGGCGGCCGGGGGCGGGGGCGGGGGCGTGCGCGCGAGCGCGGGGCCCGGTGCGGGGTCGGGCGCGGGGTCGGGCGCAGGGGAGGATCCGGACAAGGGAGCGAAGCGCCCGCGGAAGAAGCGCCCGTTCTGGCAGGAGCTGCCGATCCTGCTGGTGATCGCCCTGCTGCTCTCGCTCGGCATCAAGACCTTCTTCGTGCAGGCCTTCTCCATCCCGTCCGGGTCGATGGAGCAGACCCTGGCGATCGGTGACCGGGTGCTGGTGGACAAGCTCACCCCGTGGTTCGGCGCGGAGCCGGAGCGCGGGGAGGTGGTGGTCTTCCACGATCCGGGCGCCTGGCTGGAAAGCACGCCGACCACCTCCGGCGACTCCGTCATGGACTCCGCCCGGAAGGCGCTGAGCACCGTCGGCCTGATGCCCTCGGCGGACGAGAAGGACCTGATCAAGCGGGTGATCGGGGTCGGCGGGGACACCATCCAGTGCGAGGCGGGCGGCCCGGTGAAGGTGAACGGCTTCGCGCTGGACGAGCCGTACCTGTTCCCCGGTTCGACGCCCTGCGACGACGACCCGGTCGGCACCATCACCGTGCCCAAGGGCAAGCTCTGGGTGATGGGCGATCACCGCAACAACTCGCGGGACTCCCGCTGGCACCACAACGTGACCGGCGACGGCTTCGTGCCGGTGGGCAACGTGATCGGCCGGGCCTTCGTGGTGGCGTGGCCGCTGTCGAACTGGTCCACCCTGCCCGTGCCGGGCACCTTCGACAAGGTGCCGGCGGGGGCGGCCGGGGCGGCCGGCGCCCCGTTCGAGGCGCCGCCCGCGTCGGCGGCGCTCGCGCTGGCCGGGGTCGTGCCGGTGGCGCTGTGGCGGCGCCGGCGGCCGGTGCGCACGGGCCGCTGAGCTGATCCGCCCACCGGCTCGGCCCGATTCGGCTAGGCCCGTTGGGGATTGGGTCGACCGGCTTCGACGAACCCCTCCCGCCGTTCTCTACACGCCTGTAGAGTCCCGGGGTGTGCTGTGCTGCACCTCCGGCCGCGACGGCCGCCCCGCACCGGGCGGCCGCCGCGGCCGAGGCCGGGTCGGGAGGCGGAGCCGTGATGGAGAGTCAGTGCGGTCCCCGGGGAGCCGAAGAGCCGGCGGACCGGGAGAACCGGGTGGACCGGGTCGACCCGGCGGACCGCGACGTCCAGTGGGTCTACCAGCCGGTCGAGGTGGACCTCGGCGACGGCGTCTGGGCGCTCGGCCGGATCAGCGGCTGGTGGCAGGACACGGCCGGCGGGCGCTGGTGCCGGCTGCGGGTCGGTCGCAGCGGTCGGCCCGCGCGCTGGGAGAGGTTCGACCCGGCGCGGGTGCTGTTGTTACCGGTCGCGGGGCTCTGAACAGCCCGGCCGCAACTCCTTGGCGGAACCGTCGGGCGGCCCCTGTCGTCCCTGGGAGCGACCGCCGACATGCCACTTCAGCGACCGGGGACGACGTGACTTCGGAGATCTACTTCAGCAGCAACTACCGCGACCTGTGCGAGCAGCACGGCACCGGCGCGGGCTTCCAGTTCGAGTTCTCCTGCTACCGCTGCTCGGACACCTGGCGTTCGCCGTTCGAGGCGTTCCGGACCGGCCAGATGGCCGGGTGGATCGGCAAGGGCGTCAGCGCGGCCTGGAACCTCATCGGCGGCAACGCCAACACCATCAGCAACGCCGCCGACGGCCTGGCCGGTCAGACCTGGGGCGGCTCGCGGGACGCCGCCTTCCAACGGGCGATAGCCAACGCCCAGACGCACTTCAACCGGTGCGCCCGGTGCACCCACTACGTCTGCGGCCGCTGCTTCAACCCCGCCCAGGGCCTCTGCTTCAGCTGCGCCCCGGACACCGCGGCCGAGGCGACGGCGGCGCAGCACCGCGGCCTCAACGACGCGGTCAGCGACCGCGCGTACAAGGCGGGGCAGCAGTCGGGCGCCGCGTTCGACGTCGACGCGCCGCGCCAGCTGGTCTGCCCGCAGTGCCACACCGAGACGCACGGCACGCCGTTCTGCCCGGGGTGCGGCTTCCGGCTGGCGCAGGCCGTCCAGTGCGCGAGCTGCCACCAGGACGTTCCGGACGGTGCCGCCTTCTGCCCGTCCTGCGGGACGAGACGCTGACACGGAGTCGGCGCGGAGGGCGAGACGGCGGGGCGACCCCGGGACGGCGGTCCGGGGCCGCCCCGCCGTCGTGTGCGGGGGAGCGGCCGCGGGCCGCCGCTCAGCCGTACGAGACGTTGGCGCAGGGGTCGTCGTCCGCCGAGCGGGCGGTGCCGCTGACGCTGGTGGGCAGCGGGGCCGGGGTGGTGGCGCCGGGGGCCGAGGTGGCGGCGGTCGCCGGGTTGGCGGCCGCGAAGTCGTGGCCGAGGACGACGTTGACGCCCCGGCCGCCGGGCTGGACGGTCGCGCCCGGGAACAGCTTGGCGACCGCCTCGGCGGAGCCGCGCTCGCCCGCGCCGTACTCGACGACCGTGGTGCTGCGGGCCTTCCCGGTCGCGTTGCCGACGGTGGTGACGGTGTATCCGGCGCCCTTGACGGCCTCCGCGGCCTTGCCGCCGAGCCCGGCCTGGCCGGTGCTGTTGAGCACGGAGACCTTGATGTCGGCGGCCCTGGCGGCATCCGTGGTCGAGGTCTCGGACGGGGTGGGTGTCGCCTCGGCGGCGGATCCGGAGCCGGCGGGCGCGCTCGCGTCCTGGCCGTCGATGGTGCGGTCGGCCTTGAGGGCGGCCCAGAGCTGGTCGACGTCCGGGTGGACCAGGGCGACCCGCGGTCCCTCGTAACGCCAGGGCGTGGTCAGGAACTTGACGTCGTGCAGGTCCACGTTCTTGAGGGACATGGCGAAGTCGAGCAGTTTGGCGGCCGAGCCGAGGTCGGGGTCGACGGTCAGCGACTTGGTGGCCGCGTCGGCGAGCGGCAGCAGGGTGGTCGGGTCCATGCCGCGGGACTTGATCTCCTTGATGAGGGAGGAGAGGAAGGCCTGCTGGCGCTTGGTGCGGCCGATGTCGGAGCCGTCGCCGATGCCGTGGCGGACCCGGACGTAGTCGAGCGCGGTCTGGCCTTCGACCTTCTGCTTGCCCTTGGCGAAGATCAGCTTGCCCTTATGGCCCAGATTGGGGTTGAGGTCCCCCTCGTGGATGTCGTTCGGGAGGCAGACCTCGACGCCGCCGACCGCCTTGGTCATCGAGGCGAAGCCGTTGAAGTCCACCACGATGGTGTGGTCGACGCGCAGGTTGGTCAGCTTCTCGACGGCGTTCTGGGTGCAGGCCGGGTTGCCCTGCTCGGTGTTGCCCACGGAGAAGGCGCTGTTGAACATCACATTGGTCTGCTCCTTGGTCCACTTGCCGCCGGGCAGCTTGCACGGCGGGAGGTTGACCAGGGAGTCGCGCGGGATGGAGATGCCGACGGCGTGCTTGTGGTCGGCGTAGACGTGCAGCAGGATCGCGGTGTCCGAGCGGGCGCCGCCGTCCCCGCCGCCGCCCAGGTCGCTGTTGCCGTTGCCACGGCTGTCCGAGCCGATCAGCAGGACGTTCACCGGGGTCCGGCCCTGGGCGTCCGGGGCCGCGGCCTCCGGGCGGTCCTTGCTGACGGCGTCGCGGTCGAAGGTGGAGATGTTGCTGTCCAGGCGGTAGTAGAGGGCGCCACCGGCGAGGAGCACGAGCGCGGTGCAGCCGGCGGTCGTCCAGAGCACCTTCTCCTTGGTGCTGCGCTTGGGCTTCTTCTTCGCCCGGCTCGCCGGACGGCCGTCCGCGGTGTCCGGTGTGTCCTTTTCGCCCCGATCCGGAGTGGCCTTTCGGCTCGCCGCCCGGCGTCCGCCCGCCCGGTTCGGCGAAATCTCGGCGTCGGGGGAACCCTTGCGGCCAGACACGTCGTCATCCTCCACAGTTGCCACGGAGCCCCCGTCGGAGCGGTGGGCTTGCGTGGCCCGGGGCCGGAGCCGATCCGGGCGAGGGCCCGTCGCCAAACTTTTACACCGCTGTAGAACTTCAGTGGAGCATACTAGGCGCAGATGAGAAAACCAGCTGGTCAGACCATGAGAATTGGCTGACCGGGCTCATCCACACCACCCCGAACCCGCACGAGGAGCACGATGACTCACCGGATCGCACGTTCGATAGCCGGCGCCCTGGTGGCACTGCTGGCCGCCGCAGGCCTCACCGCCGCGGCGTCGAGCGCGACGGCCGTGGCCGCACCCCGAACCGTCGCCGCTGCCGCGTCGGGCCCCGGCGCACCGGCCTACGCGGGCCGGGCCACCGCCGCACCGGCCGCCTCGTCGATCGCCTCGTCCGTCGCCCCGTCGAGCAGCGATGCCTCGCACCTCGCGGCCAAGGACACCAAGAAGAAGAAGGGCTTCCTCGCCAAGCTGGGCAAGTTCTTCCTGGTCGTGATCATCCTGATCATCCTCTTCTTCGTGCTCCTGATCGTCGGGATCATCTACGCCGCGAAGCGGATCTTCAGCCGCCGCAAGTAGGCACAGTTCGCCGACACTCCCGTCCGGGCCGGCTCGACACCGGCTCACCGACGTTGATGCGGAGCCGCCCCCGAGGGCGGCTCCGCGCACGACCTGCCCAGCCGTACGGCTAGTGTCCGGTCACGTCCTTCATGGCGTCCTTGGCCTTGCGGCCGGCCTGGGCGATGTCGCCCTTGACCTGGTCGCCTTTTCCTTTGGCGATGAGTCGTTCATTGCCGACCGTCTTGCCAGCGGCTTCCTCGACCTTGCCCTTGGTCGTGGTCGCGGTGTGCTTGGCCTTCTTGCCGACACTCATGGTGTCCTCATTCCTCGAGGAGACGGGATCCATTGACGCGTATGCCCCGGGTCGGCGATTTCAGACCCGTGGCCTGCGGAAATGTGAAGCCCGAGCCGGTCCGCGAGCCGGCGGCGCCGCGGTAGGTCGCGGTCGGTCGGGGTCAGTCGGGGGCGAGGAGGGGGCCGAGCGGGCCGAGGTCGATGTTGAGGTCGTCCGGGGTGAGACCGAAGTGCTCGCGCAGCTCGTCGACGCGTTGTTCCAGGGCCATCAGGGTCAGGCCCAGGGACTCGACCTGGTCGTCGTCGAGGTCTCCCTGGTCGATGCGACGCAGGGCCTGGCGCTCCATGAGCTGGTGGACCAGCTCGACCAGGGCCAGGACCAGGCAGGTGAGGTCGCGGGCGACGGTCTCGGGTTCCAGCGGGACACGGCGGGCGGCCTGGGGTTGTGTGTCGGGCGCGCTCACGTCGGCTCCTGGTCGGTGGCTTGGGTCGCGGCGCGGACCGAGGCGATCATGGCGCGCAGGCTGATCCGCACGAGGTCCACATCGGCGATGGACAGGGTGATCTCGCCCGCGATGACGACCCCGCCGGCGAGCAGACGGTCCAGCAGGTCGACCAGGGCAACGTTCCGCTCGGGCACGGTGGGCGGCAGCCCGGGCCGGGCGGTGGGGGGTCGGGAGCCGGTGGTCATCGCTGCTCATCGCCGGGTTGGACGGCCGCGGTGAAGGAGTAGGGCGGCCAGGGGCCGGTCGTCTCCAGGCGCAGGCCGGGAAAGCGGGCGGACGCCGCGTCGACGGCCGCGTGGAAGGCGGCCGTGCGGGCCTGCTCGACGAGGTAGGTGCCGTTGAGGACCATGGGCTCGGTGCGGCCGACCGTTTCGGGCCGCTGCAGGGGGTGGCGGGTTGCCTCGGCGGCGGCCTGCGCGAGCGCGGTGTGGACGTCCTGGGCGTCGTCCGCGGCCTGCTGCTGGTCCTGCTCCCGGCGGTGGTGCTGGGCCTGGCGGCGCAGGAGGTAGGCCGTGCCGGGGCGCGCCGCCGGATCCTGCCGGGTATCGCCGCTCTCGGCGGCGGCGTCGGGCGTCGGGCCGGCGAGCCTGGCGTAGGCCTTGACACCCCACTCGACGCGCCCGGTGACGCGCCCGAGTGAGGCGAGCAGTTCGTCGTGGTGCCGCTCGAGCATGGCGGCCGCCCGCCGGTCGTCCCGGTAGAGGGTGGCGAAGCGCAGGGGCAGCATCGGGGCCGTACGGGCGAGGGTGTCGACCACGCGGTGGTGCGCGCGGACGGCGTGCTCCAGCCAGGCGGCGTCCGCGAGGTGCGCGCGGAGCGGCTCCTCGTCGAAGTCTCCCCGGGGCACACTGCCGGCCAGCGCGGTCAGGTCCGGCGCGGCGATGGCGCGCAGCGTTTCGCCGGCCACACCGGTGAGACCGGGCGGGGGTGTGCATCCGGCGTCGGCGATGGCGTAGAGCCAGGTGTTGGTCGGCGGCTGGGTGCTCATGAGGGGTCGATCCGGGGCGTGCGCCGGGTGCGGGTGGTCTTGCGGGCGGGGCGGGGGGCGGCCACCTGCTCGGGGGTGGTGTCGGTGGTGTCGGTGGTGTCGGTGGCACTGGAGGCGTCGGTGGCGGCGGACAGGCTGTGGGAGGCCTCGAGTTGGCCGAGGCGCTCGCGGAGGAGCCGGTTCTCGGTGGCGAGGTCGCGCCGGCCGGAGGAGAGACTCGGGTCGTGCTCCCACCAGTCGATGCCCATCTCGCGGGCCCGGTCGACCGAGGCGATGAGCAGGCGGATCTTGATCGTGAGGAGCTCGATGTCCAGCAGGTTGATCCGGATGTCCCCGGCGATGACGATGCCCTTGTCGAGCACCCGCTCGAGCAGGTCGGCCAGATTCGCGGACTGCGGAGCCGCGGAGGTCCTCGGCAGGTGCGACAGCGGGCCGGCGCCGCCGTAGCCGCTCAACTCACTCATGACAGCTCCTCGTTCGCCCGGCCCCGGTGATAGCGGCGTTCCCTGCGGTAGGAGACGAGCTCGCCCTCGGGATCCAGCACGACCTGGTAGACGGCCAGGATGTCGGTCGAATCGGGAATGCGGTGTGCCTCCAGCACCTCCACCCCCACCTGCCAACCGTCCTGGGTGCGGTCGAGCGAGGCGACGCCCTCCGGGCTGCGCCCGGTGAGGTCCTGGACGCAGATGGCCGCACGCACGGCGGCGCCTCGCGCGTCGAGCCGGTCGGCGGAAGGGGCACGGCGCCGGGGTGGTGCGGCGGGGTGCTCGGTCTCCTCCTGCGGCTCGGGGGAGTGGCGGCGGGGTGCGTGCCGCGTCGGATCGGACGTGGCGCGGCGCCGAGGTGCCGGGGCCTCGTCCTTCCGATCGGGCTTGGACGTGGGGCGGCGCCGAGGGGCCGGTGGTTCGTCCTCCCGATCGGGCGCGGGCGCGGCCCGCCGCCGTGGCCGGGTGGGCTCGGAGTCCGCGGCGGGGCGGCGGCGCCTTGGAGGCTCCTCCGTGTCCCGGGGCGGGGCGGAAGGGCGACGGGGGCGTGGCTCGCGTTCGGGCATGGTCTACACCTCCAGGCCTCCGGCGGCGCCTTTGGCCTGCCACAGGCGCTGTACGAGTTCCTCCTCCTGCGCGGCGGCGTCCTCCTCACCGATCGTGCCGTTGGCGCGGGCTTCCTCCAGTTCGGCGAGCTGGGCGCGGATGGCCGTGGGGTCGGTCAGCTCCCGGCGGGCTTGCTCGTAGAGCTGTTCCGCCACCCAGACGACGCCGCGTACAGGGGCCAGGGGAAGGGTGAGCAGTCCGGTGATCAGACCCATGGCTAGGGCGCCTCCTCCGCGGGTGCGGCCTCGGCCACGGCGTCGGTGGCGAAGTCGTAGGGGGCGAGCGGGCCGAGCAGGCGTGTGGTGATGTACCCCGCCCAGTCGCGGGCGAGGTCTTCCGCGGCTGCTTCGAACGCGTCCCAGTCGGTCTTGGCGACGAGGAAGGACGCGCTGACCGCCTGGTCGCCGGACCCGTCGGCGGCGGGCGAGGCGTTGACGGCCGCCGCGAGCGGCGCGAGGCGTTCCAGTGCGATCGCGGTGTCGGCCTCCCGGTGGGCGGCGATCTCGTTCGCGATCATCTCGCCGAGACGCACCCGGTCGTAGTAGGCGGCCTCCTCCGGGAGGGCGGTGACCTCCTCCCGTAGCCGGGCGATGTCCTCTCGGTCGGTGAGTACCGTTCGCAGGATGCGGTCCTGCTGGTAGATCGCGCGCAGGGTGAACTGGGCGGTGTCGCGCAGGCCTTCCAGTGCGCGCAGGAATTCCTCCTCGTGGGGGGCGAGCAGGTCGTCGGCCACGGCCGACACGTCGCGGACCACCGCACCGAAGCGCAGCGGCAGCACCGCCGCGTGGGCGGCCACGGTGTCCAGGACACGCGCGTGGCCCCGCAGGTCGGCCGCGGTGCCCAGCGGTCGGTCGGTCACCACATCGCTGACCAGCGCCGCGATGCCCCGGTGTCGCACCAGGGTGACCGGCACGGGCGGGTCACCGATCCCCTCCAGTCCTGAGGGGTCGGCGCCCGCCGGCACGATGCCGTAGACGTAACAGGCCCGTTCGTCGGCGGGTGCACGGCCGTTCATCACTCGCGCTCCCTACGCTGGGTGCGCGAGCGGGTCCGGGGCCGTTCCTTGGGCTCGGGCTCCTCCTCGTCGTTCCCCGTGACCCGGTCGATCACTTCGCCGACCGTTTCCTTGACGCCTTCGAGCGCGCCTTTCGTCTTGCTCCGGGCCCCGCCCTGGCGCATGTTCTGCATCAGTTCGGGCAGCCCCTCGCTCTTGTCCTCCTTCAGGTCGAGGCGGTTGACCGCCTCGGCGAACCGCAGGTACGTGTCGACGCTGGCGACGACGATGCGCGCGTCGATGGTCAGCAGCTCGATCCCGACCAGGGAGACACGGATGTAGATGTCGATGACCAGTCCCTTGTCGAGGATCAGGTCGATGACGTCGACCAGACCGCTGGACGAGGGCCGGTCCAGGTAGTGGCTGGGACGGGGGGCGACGGTCATGACGGCTCACCTCACCCGTGCCGGCGCGCGCCTGCGGGCCCGTGGGGCCGGTCGTTCGTCGGTGTCCGCCTGCGGGGGCTCCTCGTCCTCGTCCTCGTCCTCGGCGTCTTCGTCGTACTCGTCCTCGGCGTACTCCTCCGCCGGTTCCTCCTCGTCGTCGTACTGCTCGTCTTCGCTCTCGCGCTCCTGCTCCTCGTCCTCGCCATCCGGTTCGTCCTCCCATTCCTCCTCTGCGGCGTAGTCGTCCTCGGGCTCTTCCTGATCCTCGTCCTCCTGGTCCTCCTGGTCCTCCTCGTCGTACTCCCCGGGCTCCTCGTCGTACTCGTCCTCGCCTTCCTCGGCCGGTTCCTCCTCCTCGTCGTACTCGCCGGATCGCGGCTCCCGCTCGTCCTCGGAGTCGTCCTCGGCGTCGTATTCGGCCTCGTCCTCGTCCTCGGGTTCGTCCGCGGTTTCGTCCGCGGTTTCGTCGAAGCCGCCCTCGGCCTCTTCCTCTTCGAGGGCGTCCTCGTGGGAGCGCACGACCTCGCTGTCGCGGATCTCCCCGCGCCAGCCCTCGACCCCGTCCGGGTCGAGAATGGTGCGGGTCATCACGTGCCGGCGGAAGTGCTTGAGTTCGAGGCGTGTCCGCCGACCCTGGGCCCGCCACAGGTTGCCCGTGCGCTCGAACAGGCCCTTCGGGTGGTACTCGAGGACCAGGAGGATCTTGGTGAGGTTCGGCGTCAGCTCGTGGAAGGTGACGGTGCCGTCGGTGGAACCCTTCTCGCCCTGCGACCGCCAGACGATCAGCTCGTCCGGCACCTGCTCGATGATCGTCGACTCCCAGGTGCGGTGGGAGAGGAAGATCCCGGCCTTCCACTTGAGCTTCTCCTCGGATTCCTGAGACACGCTCTCCAGCCGTTTGGTGAAGCGGGGAAAGTCCTGGAACTGGGTCCACTGGTTGTAGGCGACCCGCACGGGGACACCGACCTCGATCTCCTCGACGATGTTGGTGACCTTGAGCTTGGCGCCCTTGCCTCCGCCTCCTCCCCCGCCGGTGAGCTTGTTGCCGACCATCTGCTTCACGCCTGCGGCTCCCGCACTCAGCAGAACCCGCATCGCGGACGTTCCGCCGCCCCCGCCCTGTTCACCGTGATCGTCGGAGGGACGACCGCCGCGCTCCACGTAGTCGGCGAGCCGGCCGGTGGTCTCCGCCACCTTGTCGCTCGCCACCGCGACGGCCCGTTCCCCCGCCGCGGTCGCCAACTCGCGCGCCTGTTGCAGCAGCCGGTCGGTGGGCAGTGCCTCCAGCACCTCGCCCAGCCCGCCCAGGCCTCGGTCCTTGGTCTGCTCGGCCATCACCTTCACCCCCGCTTGCGCGCCGACGAGGCGCGCGCGCTCGTGGTCTTGCGCGCGGCGGTGGCGCTGCTCTTCTTCGCCGGCGCAGCCGCGCTCTTACGGCCGGTGGAGGAGGAGGCCGCGCTCTTACGGCCGGTGGACGAGGAGGCGGCGGTCTTACGGGTCGAAGCCGACGCCGTCTTCTTCGCGGCCGCGGCCTTGCGTGGGGCGGCCGCCTTCTTCGCCGGAGCCTTCCTCTCCGGAGCCTTCGACGACGGAGCCTTTGACTCGCTCGACTTGCTCGCCGGTCGACCGGACGATGCCGCACTCTTGCGTGTCGTGCCGCTGCTACCGGTCGTACGGGAGCGTGAAGGGGTCGTCTTCGTCGCGGAGGCGGAAGTCCGCTTCGACGCGGACGGCGACGCGCGGCGCGGGGCCGACGACGTCGAGCGAGAGGTGGCAGCCCGGGAACGCGGCGCCCGCTGCTTCTTCGCGGTGCCGCTGTCGTGGGCCTGGTCCTCCTCGGGCTCCTCGTCCGGCTCTTCGTCCGGCTCCTCGCGCTCCTCGTCCGGCTCTTCGTCCGGCTCCTCCTTCTCCTCGTCGGGCTCTTCGTCCGGCTCTTCCGGCTCCTCGTCGCGTCCTGCGGTGCCCTCCCGCAGGTCCTCGGTGCGCCGCTGCAACTGGTCGGTCAGGGCGCTGACCCGGTTGCTCGCCGCCGCGATGGCCGCTTTCTTCCCCGCCTGGGCCAGTTCGCCGCGCACGTCGCCGGCCAGCTGACGAAGCTGGGGCGACGATTCCAGCACCTCACCGAGCAGCACCCCGGGGTTGGCATTCAGACGTTTTCCCGCCGCCATTCCGGCGAGGGCCAGCGCCCATCGGGCCTTGTGGAAGCGCCCGAGGACGTAGGCCGCGCCCAATGCGACGGCAAGTTTGGCGTTATTCATGATCGATGTCCCTGGAAGAGTCCCTGAAGCGGCCCCGGCCCTCTCCAGTGGGAAAGCCGCTCCACGGCCCGCCCGTGTACCCCGGCCCGGCCCCGACAAACAACCTAGGGTCACTGTGTCCGGCGCACCCGACTCGGCTGAGGGCCGAATCGGTCGACTGAATCGTTCGGGGCCGGGCCACTTGACTGGGCTTCATATGTGTCTCTCGGTGCCGGATGCCTCTCAGCGCACCACGCCGTGACAGCACGTAACCTCCGTGCTGCCGGCGCTACCCCCTTGCCCGATGACCGCGGGGCAGGGGCGGGTCAGCGCAGCAGGGTGGAGAGGAGTTCGGCGATGGTGGGGCCGGCGTCGGCGGGGTGCCGCAGCTGTTTGCTGTCGATGACGCTGTAGTGGTTGGCGCGGCCGCGGCGCTCGTGGGTGAGGTACCCGGCCTGTTCGAGGTCGACGATGATGCGTTGGACGGCGCGTTCGGTGAGCAGGCAGCGGGTCGCGATGTCGCGCACGCGGATGCCGGGGTCGCGGGCGATCTGGACCAGGACGCGGGCGTGGTTGGTCAGGAAGGTCCAGTGCCGCTCGGTCCTGGTGCCGTTCTCCATGTCTCCACCATAGGACTTCCGCTTCACGACTGCCGAAACACGACAGCAGATTCGTGCAATGGTTGACATGCCCGGAGAACGGGCGAAGAGTGGGTGAGCCGCACTTCGCGTCGCGTCCGCAGTGGATTCGCACGGCGGCCTGTCGTTTGGAGATGGTTTGTGTGAACCCGATCAACAGGAAGGCACCGGAAGAGCTCAGGGTGAAGGGCGCGGAGAAGTGCTTGCTTGCCTGAAGTCGGAGACCGTCCGGGTCGGCGATGCCCTCGTGTGCTCCTTCACCGGGGACATGATCATGGACAGTGGGCCCATCGCCGCCCAGGCCCTGGACGCCGCGCTCGACCGGCGCCCGGCTCTGCTCGCAGTCGATCTGGCCGGCGTCACGCTGTTCACCTCCACCGGCCTCAACCTGCTTCTCCGCACCCGCCGACGTGCGCTGGAGGCCGGCATCCCGCTCGTGCTGATCGCCCCGTCGCCGCGGACCCTGCGGGTCCTGGACATCACCGAGACCGCCACGCTGTTTCCCGTCCACGCCACCGCCGAAGACGCCGTCCGGAGGAGTGGGCCGCGTGGCCCGGGCCCGGTTCCTCTCAACTGACCCGGTGCGAGGGACCGGCGCTGGGGGTGCGGGTTCGCTGTCGGGGGACCGGGACATACCGGGACACCGACCTATTGCCGTGCGGGGAGGGTCTCCTCCTCCGGGGCCGCCGCCGCACCACCCGCCGCAGGGCCTGCGCGCAGCCCGGGCGCGAGCAGCAGGGTGGTGGCCAGTGAGGCCGCCGCCGTCACCACCATGCCGGTGGCCGGCGACGTCAGCTCGGCCACCGAACCGGCCACGGCCGCGCCGACCCCCTGCATGGTCAGCATTCCGGAGCTGTGCAAGCCCAGCGCGTGCCCGCTCAGTTCGTCCGGTGTCAACGCCATCAACCGCTCCTGCAGCAGCAGCCCCGCCGCGTACCCGAAGGCGGCGACCGTGACCAGCACCAGGGCTACCGGCCTCCCCGGGTGGACCGCGAAGACCAGGTACGGGGCGGCGAGCAGGACGCAGAGCGGGACGGCCAACCGGTCCCGCCGGCGGGCGGGCAGGAAACGGCCCGCGACGGTGTCCCCGACCAGCATGCCCACCGCCCCGAGGGCGAACATCAGGCCGGCGTCGGCGGGCGAGTACGGGACGTAGAGCGACTCCACGCCGACGATCAGGCCGTTCGGTACCCACAGTGCGAGACAGACGTACCGTCGCGGCACCGAGGACCAGAGGCGCGCATTGGTGCGCCAGGTCTCGGCGACCGACGTCCGCCCCGCGCCCCGGGGCGGACGGCTGCCCAGCCCGCACCGTGCCAGCACCGCGGCCGGCAGGTACAGGCCGGCGGACAGCAGCAGCGTGCCGCGCGCCGAGAGGACCGTCACCAGCGCGCCGCCGACCGCGAAGCCGCAGATCTGGATGACGCCGACCGACATGTTGAGGACGGACCGCCCCAGCAGGTACCCGTCCCGGGTCAGGACCTCGTTGAGCAGCCCGTACCGCACCCCGCCGCCGACGGAGTCGACGACGCCGAGCCCCAGCAGCACCGCGAACACGGCCCAGACCGGCAGCCCGGGGATCGCCTGCAGGGCCGTGCCCGCGCCGAGGAGCAGGCTGAGGCCGGTCATCGCCGCGCGGGGCGGCAGCCGGTCCGCGCCGGACAGGACGGTGGCCGCACCGACCAGCTGGGCCAGCGCGGGGCCGAACATGGCCAGGGAGGAGAGCAGCGCCGAGCCCGTCCGCTGGAACACCAGAATGCCCAGGGCCAGCCCGCCCACCGTCTGGGCCGCGGTCTGCCCGGCCGAGGCGAGGAGGAGCGGGGTGAACTCCCTGGTACCGAAGAGCTCCCGATACGTACGCATGCGGGGAGTCTCTCCGGCATGATCGACGCGTCGGCAGACTTTCGCGGGGAGGCGAAACCACATGGGCTGGTGGCGGGTCGACGCGGACACCCTCGCCGGGGGCCGGTTCGTGACGTCACCGCTGGCGGAGGCGCTCGCCGGCCTGAAGACCCTGCACCGCGGCAGCGCGAGTCACGTCGGCGAGCACCGATGGCTCGCCGCCCACCTCGCCGACTACCGGGACCGCCTGGCCGGCGACCCGGTCACGGCGGCCTTGGTCGGGGCCGCGTTGGGGCGCCGGTGGAACGCCACCTTCCTCACCCCCACCCCCCTCGGCGACGGCGAACCCACCTTCGCCGAGGAGCTGGAGCAGGTACGCGGCACCCCGGCCGCCGTCGTCCGCGCCGACCTGGCGGAGTCACTCGACCGCTCGCTGCCGGACCTGCTGCGGCGCGACGACCTGGCCCCACGAGCCGCTGACCTGCTGGAATGGGTGTGGACGGAGACGGTCCAGGACACCTGGCCGCGCCGCCGGCGGATCATCGAGGCCGACATCCTCGCCCGCACCGCCCGGCTCGGCCTGCACGGCTGGGCCACCACCCTCGACGACATGCGCCCCGGGATGCGCTGGCTCGGGGAGGACCGCCTGCAGATCACCGGCTTCGACAGCCCGCCGCTGGAACTCTCCGGCGTCCAGCTGATGTTCGTCCCGGTCACCCTGAACCAGAGCTGGGTCTGCTGGGACGCCCCGCCCGTCGACGGCCGGCGCATTCCCCCCGCTCGGCGCCTGCCCCCCGCCGGGCGCATGCTCCCCGCCCGGCGTTTCGCGGTCGTCTACCCGTGCTCGGGAGTCCTGGTCGACGACGACCGCCGCCCGGTGCCGAAGGCCCTGGCCGCCCTGCTCGGCCCCGCCCGCGCCGAAATCCTCGCCCTGCTCGACACCCCGAAGACCACCACCCAGCTGGTGGCCCTCACCGGCCTCCCGCTGGGCTCGGTGGGCCGGCACCTGCGGATCCTGCGCGAGGCCCGGCTGACCCAACGCCGGCGAGCGGGCCGCTCCGTCCTCTACTGCCGGACCACGACGGGCCGGACCCTGGTGGACGCACAGCTGTCCGAACCCGGAGCGCACTGACAACGGCGCGGCACGACGGTCTCGGGGGATTCGAGCCGGGCCCGGCCCCGTCGGGATCCGGCGGGCTCGCCGGATCCCGACGGGGCAGTCGGCCCGGTGTCAGCTCTTCGGCGCGGCGGCCGGGCTCGCGGCCGGGCCGGCGTTGCTGTACGCGCCCGTCACGATCGGCCACTCGTGCTGGTAGATCTTGAAGGGCAGGTCCTTCTCGAACAGCGGGGTACCGAAGACGGCGATGCGGCCGAGCACGGCGCCGTCGATCTCGACCCCGCCGGAGAGGGCGGCCTTGCCCTGGACGACCGGCTTGCCGGCGCTGCTGTCGATGGTGACCGCGCCGTCCACCGCGGCCTTGAGGTACGGCTCGACGGTGGCCTTCACGCCCACGGAGTCGTACAGGGCGACCGAGCCGTCCGCGACCAGCCCGCTGCGCACGTTGGCCTTGCCGTCGAGCGAGGCCTTCACCGGGGAGATGGTGGTCTTGATCGGCTCGCTGGTGCCGGTCCAGCCGCCGGCCTTGGTGTAGTCGGCGTGGACGGCCCAGTCGCCGTCGGCGGCCTGGGCGACGTCGACGGTGACCGTGCCGTCGGCGGAGACCTCGGCGTAGACGGTGACGTTGACCGTGATCACGACCGGCACCTCGCCGACCATCACCGTGTAGGGGGAGGTGAGCGTGGCGATCGGTATCTTGACCTGGCTGATCGACTTGCTCAGGCCCGCGGTGACGCGCCAGTTCGCGTGCGCGCCGAGGTCGAAGCCGACCTTCGCCTGGTCGAGGCTGAGGAGGCCGCCGCCCTGGTAGGAGAAGGTGACGCTCGGGTCGAGTTCGATCGAGCCGGTGAGCTGGGCCTTCGCCCCGCCGGGCAGGTCGATGGTGTCGTCGGCGTCCAGCTTCAGCGCGGCGGAGGCGGAGCCGGCGGCGCCGTCGGCGCGGGGGACGTAGGAGACCTTGACGTCCTTGAGCTGCGGGGTGACCTTGATCTTGTGCGGGTCGAGCGCGGTCTTGACGTTCGCCCAGGCCTGGCCGAGCAGTTCGGAGATGGTGGCCGGGCGGGTGCTGACCTCGACCTTTCCGGCGGCGGCCGGCTTGACGGCGGTGACCGCGAGCAGGGCACCGTTCGGCGCGGCGGCCGAGGGCGGGCTGTCGATCACCTGGCCCGGCTTGACGGCGGCGGCGACCGCGGCCGTGGCGGCCGGACTCGGGGTGCCCTTGCCGCTGTCGACGACGGCGAGCACGGCCTTGCCGGACTTCTGGTCGTAGGCGGCGAGCTTGAGGTCGGGCGTGCCGGTCACGACGGCGGGCGTGCCGGACGGGGCGGGGGCGGGTGCGGCGGCAGCCGCCTTGGACGGGGACGACGGCGAGGACGAGGCCGGGGCCGGCGCGGGCACTGGTGCGGCGGCCGGTGCGGCGGCCGGGGTGCGGTCGGCGACGGGGGACAGCAGGGTCACCTTCGCGTCGCCGGCCGGAGCCGGGCCCTGGGCCTGGGCGGTGGACGCGGAGCCGGGGGCGCCGGCGACCGTGTCCGGGGCGGCGGCATCGGTGGACTGGACGGCCGGCGTCGTCGGGTCGCAGGCGCTGAGCGTGAGCACAACGGACACGGCGAGCGCGGGCAGCACGAGGGTGCGCATGTTCATGCGGAGGGTCACCTTCAGTGAATGTGGGACAGGAGAGGAGCAGCGCACCGGCCGCCATCCACCGCGAGAGTGTCAGGGGCATGCCAGGCGTCGCGTCGGCAAGGTCCACCGCGGGAGGAACGACAGGATTCCGGGGCGAAAAGCGCCTCGGATCGAAGCCCGGGGTGCAGGTGCGGCACCGGGCGCGATCCACCGGCGCCCTAAAACTAGAGCCAGTAGTTTTACCTGGTCGAGAACGTACACTAGTCCGTGATCACAGCACGCATCGGGGGTGGCGCAGCCGAAGGAAAGAGGAGAGACGATGGGCAGACCGCCGCGGTCGCTGCTGACCAGAGAGGGGATCATGCGGGCGGCCCTGGAGCTGGTCGACGAGGAAGGCGCCGACGCGCTGTCGACCACGCGCGTCGCGGCCCGGCTGGGCGTCAAGGGCCCGTCCCTCTACAACTACGTGGCGGGGCGCGACGAGATCATCCAGGGAATGTTCGAACTCATCGTCGCCGAGATGGACCTCGACCCGGCGGTCCGGCCGTGGACGACCGCGCTGGCCACCTGGGCGCGCGCCTACCGCGCCACGTTCACCGCCCACCCCAACGCCATGCCGCTGCTGGCTGCCCGTCCGGCCCAGTCGGTGGCGGCACTCCAGGTCTATGCCAACGCCTTCGCGATGCTGCGTGAGGCCGGCTTCCCGGAGGATCGCCTGCTGACCGTGACCATGGCCCTCAAGCAGTTCGTCATGGGCTCGACCCTCGCCCTCGAAGGACACCCACTGGGCACCGCACCGGCGGAGGACCTTCCGCCGGGACTCGAACCGTTCTTGAACCCCGCGCCCGACTTTCGCGAACAGGTCTTCGAAACCGGGCTGGCCCTTCTGATCCGGGGATTCCGGGACGAACTGGACGACCTCCGGGCCCAGCAGCCGAGCTGACGCGCCCGAAGCGCCGCGCCGGAGCCCTGACGACCCGCCGCCGCACCGGGCGTCGCGGCCCGTCGCCCGGCGCGGGCGCGTTCGACCTGCTCCGGGACGACGTCCACCTCGGTGACCGCCGCGAAGCGGAACCCCGTCAGCGCGGCCTGGCCCGGGCGGCGAGGAGGGCGATGTCGTCCTCGGCGGCGGGCGACGGGGGCGGGACGAGGGAGTGGAGGACGGCGTCGAGGAGGTCGTCGAGGTCGCCGGTGGCGGGCAGACGCAGCGCGGCGAGGCGCTCCAGGGAGGCGTCGATGTCCTCGCCGCGCCGTTCGACCAGTCCGTCCGTGTAGAGCAGCAGGGTCCGGCCGGGGTCGAGGGGGTGGGAGGTCTGCTCGTAGCCGCCGAGGCCGGTGCCGAGGGGCGGGCCGGTGGGGACGGGCAGCAGTTCGGTGGGCTGGTCGGGGGTGATCAGGGCGGGCGGCAGGTGGCCCGCGCTGGAGAGGGTCCAGCGGCCGCGGCCCGGGTCGGCGAGGGCGAGCAGGCAGGTCGCGGGGCGGGCGGAGTCGTCGGCCGAGATGACCGTGTCGAGCTGGCGCAGGATCCGGTGCGGAGGCAGGTCCATCCCGGCGATGTCGCGCAGGGCGGAACGGTAGTGGCTCATGTCGACGGCGGCCTCGACGCCGTGCCCCATGACGTCGCCCATCGCGAGCAGGGTGCGGCCGAACGGCAGCCGGACCGTCTCGTACCAGTCGCCGCCGACCACCGAGCTGGTGCCGGACGGCAGGTAGCGGGAGGCGAGGGCGAGGTTCTGGTGCGGGTTGCCGGGTTCGCTGAGCAGGGCCCGCTGAAGCTCGAGGGCGATGCCCTGGGAACGGGCGTAGCGGCGGGCGTTGTCGATACCGGTGGCGGCCCGGGCGGCGAGGTCGCCGAGCAGGACGGCCTCGTCGGCGGTGAAGGGCGGGGTGGCGGCGGTACGGCCGAGGGTGAGCAGCCCGACGAGGCGGCCGCGGGCGGCGAGCGGCAGGACGAGCAGGGAGGCGGTCCCGGCGGGGCAGGCGTCCTCCGGGCCGGGCTCGGCGAGCACGGCGATGGCGCCGGCGAGGCTGCGAGCGGCGGCCGATCCCTCCCGGTGCCGGATCGATTCGCCCGGGCGGGTCAGGTCGGCGAGCGCGTCGGTCAGGGCCGGGACGGCCCGCACGGCGGCGCGGTGCAGCCGCTGGGATGCGCCGCGGCCGGCCCGGGCGGGTTCGGCCTCGGGCGGCAGGACGTCGACGACGGCGAGGTCGGCGAGGCCGGGCACCGCGAAGGCGGCGAGTTCGGCACAGGTGGTGCCGATGTCGAGGGTGGTGCCGATCCGCTCGGCGGCGGCGTCGAGCAGCGCGAGACGGGCGCGGGCCTGTTCGAGCTCGCGGAGCTGCTCGCGGGCCGGGTCGGGGTCGTCCAGGACGACGACGATCACGCCGGTGGTCCGTCCGGCGTGTCGCAGCGGCCGGTAGCGCACTCGCAGGCCCGGCGGGACGGGGTGGCCCGCGCCCGCGCCGCCGGTGGCCTGTTCGCGATCGAGGCCGTCGGCGAGGACGCGGCGCAGCACGGCGGCGGCACCGGCGAAGGCGGTGGCCTCAGTGGTGCGGCCGAGCAGGTCGGCCCGGCGCAGGCCGGTGGCGGTGGTGAAGGCGGGGTTGAGGTACTGCCAGCGCAACCGCTCGTCGAGCACGGCGACGCCGACCGGGGCGGCGTCGAGGACCGCGCGGAGCAGGTCGGGATCGTCGCCGCCGGGGTCGTTGCCGTGGCTGCTGCCCGGGTCACCGTCGCGGGCACCGCCGTGGTCACCACCGGTGATCGCGCCGATCCTCGCGGCGAGGGCCGCCGCCGTCGCCGCCAGCGACCGGGTGCCCGGTGTCGCGGGCGGGGAGCCCTCTGCTCGGTTGTCGCGCCGGAAGTGCATACGCCCATGATCACGCGCCGGAGCGCGGCACGCCCACAACTGGACGAAACCTTGACCGGCCGGGGACGGTGTTGTAGCCGCAGCGGTGCCGCAGGAGCGAGGAACCGGGAGGGATGAGCCGCACGACCTGGAGCGGCGCCCGGGTGGCGTGCCGGAGAGCGGCCTGCGTCCGGCGGGCGAACGCCGGATGATCACCGGTCATACTGGGGCGTCGGCGCCCGACACCGGACGCCGCAGGCCGTGCCAGACCACCCGCAGACCAGCGTCAGACCCGTGCGAAACCCGTGCGAACCCGTGCGCGACCGTTCGAAACCGTGCGCGACCCGTGCCAGACCGCGTGACACTCATGCGCGACACTCATGCGCGACGCGTGCCGGACCGCGCGAGGCCCGTGCCGGAGACGTCCGTGAGCACCAGACCGGAGGAACCGATGAGCCCCCACCAGCCGACCAGTCGCCCGGCGGCCGGGGCCCCCGCGGTGCCCTGGAACCGGCAGCGGCTGCGCAGCAACAACGAGTGGCTGCTGCTGGAGCTGCTGCGCACCGGCGGTGGCTCCTCGCGTGCCCAACTGGCCCGGGACACCGGCCTGTCCAAGCCGACTGTCTCGGCCGCGCTGGCCGCCCTGGAACAGGCCGGGTTGGTCCGCGAGGCCGGGCGACTGGCCCCCGAACGC
The DNA here is from genome assembly GCF_055575755.1 of Kitasatospora sp. NPDC034035. Classification (NCBI taxonomy): domain Bacteria; kingdom Bacillati; phylum Actinomycetota; class Actinomycetes; order Kitasatosporales; family Streptomycetaceae; genus Kitasatospora; species Kitasatospora sp. NPDC034035. The sequence goes on from NZ_JBVISA010000018.1 coordinate 137,668, forward strand.
GGCCGCACCGCCGTGCTGTACGAGGTCGACCCGACGGCCGGGCACGTACTCGGCGTCGACATCGGCCGGGCCCGGCTGCGGGTGGCCGTCGCTGACCTCGCCGGGACGGTCGTCGCCCGCCGGGACGTGGCCAACCGCGGCCGTTCGGCGAACGCCGTCGCGGACGCCGTGGTCGCCGCCGCGCACGAGGCGATCGCCGAAGCGGGCCTGGCCGCCGGCGACATCGTGCACGCCGTGATCGGCACCCCGGGCGTGTGGGACGAGGAACGGCGCGGGGTGCGCTACGCCTCCAGCCTGCCCGGCTGGGGCCGGCCCGGGCTGTTCGACCGGATCGGGGAGGGACTGGGGACGGCCGTGTCGGTGGCCAACGACGCCAACCTGGCCGCGCTCGGCGAGTACACCCTGGGCGCCGGGCGCGGCAGCCGGATGTTCGCCTACCTGCTGGTCGGCACCGGCCTCGGGCTGGGCGTGGTCAAGGACGGCGAGCTACTGCTCGGCGCGCACGGCGCGCTGGGCGAGATCGGACTGGTGCCGCTGCCCGCCCGCCCCGACGAGCCGGTGGCGACCATCGAGCAGGAGGCCGCCGCGGACGCCGTGGTGCGCACCGCCCGGGACTTCGGGCTGGGCGGGGAGGGCACCGCGCGGCAGCCGACAGCGAAGCAGGTCTTCGAACTGGCCCGGGCCGGGGAGGCCGCGGCGCTCCGGGCCGTGGAGCGGGAGGCCGAGCAACTCGCCTACGCCGTCGCCGTGTTGTCCGCCGTGCTGGACCCGGACCTGGTGGTGCTCGGCGGCGGGATCGGCAGCAGCGCCGACCTGCTCCTGGAACCACTGGAGCAGGCCCTGCACCGGCTCGCCCCGATGCGTCCGACACTCGCGCCGAGCCTCCTGGGGGAGGAGGCGGTGCTCCTCGGCGCGGTCTCCACGGCGCTGGAGTCCGCCCGCCCCGAGGTGTTCGAGCGCCGGACGGCGGGGCTGCGCTGACGGCAGGACGGCGCTGAGGGTGGGTGCTGCGCCGACGACGGGGCTGCGCCGGCGGATGCGGTAGGGGTGTCAGCCGGTGGCCGGGGTACTCCGGCCAGGCTCGCCCGCGGCTGCCGTCACAGGCTCAGCAGCAGGTCCCGGACCGCTGCGGGCCGGGACAGGAACGGGTGGTGGCCGGTGTCGAGCTCGACGACGCGGCCGGCCCGGCGGGCGAACTCGCGCTGCAGCCGCGGCGGGGTGCCCCGGTCCTGGGCGCAGACGAGGTACGTCGAGGGCACCTGCTGCCAGGCGGCCGCCCCGACCGGCTGCCCGGTCACCCGCACGCTCTGCCGGGCGAGGTGGTCGGCGGCCTGCGCCTGGACCTCGGTGTCGCAGTCCTGAAGGAACGTCTCCACGAGCAGCTCGGGGCGGACGCCGAAGGTGCCGGCGCCCGCGTCGACGTCGATGAACGGGGCGGGGCCGCCGTCCCCGAACTCCGACAGGCTCTGCCCGACCTCGGGCAGGTAGCTGGTGACCAGCAGCAGGTGCCGCACCGACCCGATGCCCGCGGCGGCTTCCGCGGTGACGATGCCGCCGTAGCTGTGGGCGACCACGACGGTCGGCTCCTTACCGGTCTGCAGCACCTGCCGTACCGCGGCGACGTCCTCGGGCAGCCCCGGACCGTCGGCGCCGCCGGGCGCGCCCGTCTCACCGCAGCTCGGCAGCGCCGGGGCCACGCTCGCCACCCCCCGCTCGCGCAGTAGCTCGGCGGTGCGGTGCCACCACCACGACCCGTCCCGCACGCACGCCCCGTGCACGAACACGACCCTCATCGCCACCTCCGCGTCGGCCACTCCCGGGAAGAACAGGCCTACGATCACAGGTTCCCACGGGCGTCGATTCCCCTGCGGGCGGCGGAGGTCGGGCGTGGCGCGGCGGCGGTGCCGGTCGGAGTTCGGTGTGGTTCCAGTCGCCGGTGCAGCTGACCTGGCCGGCGACGCCGATCAGCAGCAGCGCTCCGAGAGCGTCCACCGGCGGCGGGTGCCCGCCGGGCCGACTGTGCGGCGGGCGACGCGCGAACCCGTCACCCGTCACCCGTCCGACAGTCGCCCGGCGGACAGCGGCTCTCGGCCCCGCTCGTGGGTCACCCGGCGGTCACGGGACGGGTGGTGGTCCGGTGCAGGTGGGCTTCGATCAGCGCGGACGTGGCCTCCGGCTGTTCGAGCTGCGGGAGGTGTCCTGCCCGGGGGACGAGTTCGAGGCGGGCGTCGCCGAAGGCGGCGGCGTAGGCCGCGCCGTAGGCGGGGGTGACGATGCGGTCGCTCTCGCCCCAGAGCAGGAGGGTCGGGACCCGGACGCGGCCGAGCCGGCGCAACAGCTTGGGGTCGTGCATGTAGGGGTCGCCTGCGAGCGTTCGCATGGTGGCCAGGTTGGCCTGCCTGCGGGCGAGTTCGCCGGGTGGCAGGTCGGCGGGGTCGACGTGGTAGCGGTCCGGGTCGTGCCAGGAGAGCTCGGCGAGCCCGCGGGCGTCGAGGGCGAAGACGTCGGTGATCGGCTCCGCCTCGACGTCGACGCCGACGGCGTCGATCAGGACGAGGCCGGTGATGACTCCCGCGCTGTCGCGGACGGCCATCTCGGCGGCGATCCAGCCGCCGAGAGAGGAGCCGACGACGAGGACGTCCTTGAGGTGGTGGTCGTGGAGGTGATGCAGGTAGGCGAGGGCGAGGTCGTCGATGCCGGTGAGCCAGGCGGGGCGCTGTGTGCCGTCCCAGCCGGGGTGGACGGGGGTGATGGTGTGCGCGCTCCTGGAGAGGTGCTCGGCGAGGCCGGCGACCGTGGCGGGGCCTCCGCCGCCGTGGAGAAGGAGGACGGGCCGGCCGGCGCCCGTCTCGGACAGGGTGAGGGACAGGTCGGGGTGCATGGCTCCACAGTAACTAAATATCTTTATATAAGCTAGCTTGGTTGTGCCGTAGGATCACTCCATGCATGGTGAGCTGCAGGAACTCGGCAGAGCGGTCAAGCAGACCCAGTACCGACAGCATCGGGCGCTCGACAGTGCCCTCGCGGCCGTCGGCACGACGCTGGCGCAGTGGGACGCCCTGCGCGCGATCAGCCGTTCACCCGGGGCCTCGGCGCGTGCGCTGGCCGTCGCGACCTTCCAGAGCGAACAGGCCTTCGGGGCGCTCGTCGGCCGCCTGGCCGCCCAGGGCCTCGTGGAGCGCCGCCCCGGGCACGGCCGCCGCATCGAGCACCACCTCACGCCCGCCGGTGAGCAGGTTCTGACGGCCGGCCATACGGTCGCCGACGAGGTGCTCGCCGACTGCTTCGCCCCCCTGTCCGAGGTGGACCGAGCCGCCCTGCTCGACCTGCTGAGGCGGCTCGCCGCCGGAGCGGGCGGATAAAAGCGGGTGGTGAGGTTTGGTAGTTGGCGGATCTCGATCTGCCAACGAGTGGGGAAACGGTGCGTAGGCCGCGTGGGAGGCGTGCTGGAATCGCACGACCGCCGACTCGGAGATCCTGACGCGGAGGGGGCTGACGGGGACGGCAAGCGGGGATCGGCAGGGCGGCACGTGTGCGTCGCAGCCGGGTCGGCTCGAGCCGGCCCCGGTCCAGCGCGGCGTACATCGCGCCGTGCCCGCGCCGGTGCTCGGCCGCCAGCGACAGGCCCACAAGCGTCTTGACCGGCCCCTCCGTGCACAACAGCGCGTCGGTGAGCTCGAAGAGCACATCCGCTCGCTTGTACAGACTCTTGGAGAACTCGACCCGAAAGCGGCACAGAGTGCCCAACGCGTCCCCTACGGGCGCGTCGGCGGGAAGACTCATGGGCAGCGGCCGTTCTCGCACTTCGTGACTCGACATCTCGAAGCGTGGAGAACGGCCGCCTCCGCTGTCCCGGAAAGAACCGCAGATCAGCAGGTCGGGTGACCAGCGAGGTTCAACGACAAGCTCAGCTCAGACGCCTCGCGTAACCGACGCATCCTCGGAGCTCTGGTTCCAACTTCAGGGGCCGACCCGGTCGTAGCGCAGTGACGTGCGACCGGCGGCGTCGGAGTAGATCTGGGCAACGGACGCTGTCCCGACTGCGTCGCTTCGGATGCCCTGCAGCCGGATCGTGGTCGGCCTGTTCACGTGGATCAGCTCGCTGATCGGTGCGGTCGCGTTACCGCCGGCCTGGGCGTTGCCGGGGTTCAGGTCGATGACCTGGTAGACGAGCCGCTCGCTGTCCGCGACGGCGGTGTTCGATGTGGCATCCCACAGCCGAGCGGTGATGTACGTGTTGACCGGGGGAACGCCTGCGAGACGGCCACGGACGTTCGCGTCGAGCTCGTAGGTCCCGGCCCGGGGCAGGGTGACCTCCAGCGGGGCGTCGGTCCACACACCGGGCGGCAGGTTGACCACCGTGTTGAGGTGGGCGATTCCTCGGACCGCCGTGGGCGCCGCGGGGGCCGCGGTGACGGTGGTCTGGGTTGCGACGGTCGTGGCGCCCACGAGCACGGCGACGGTTACGGCGGTAAGTCCGGTGCGCAGCGATGACATGATGCCTCCGAGACGGATGCCAGCGGAATGTGCCATCGCCAATGTAGGGACGCTCGCAAGGCGGGTGTATCACCCGGCAGGGTGATGCCCGCTTGCAAGTCGACGGTCGCGAGCGGGCGTGCGCCGGGAGCTCCCGGAGCGCTCGGCCATCGCCGTCTCGCGAGGCATCGGGCCTGGTCGAGGTCGCGGGCCCGCGGTCGGCGACGGCCTCGGCGGTGGCGCGGGTGGTCAGCTTCCACAGCCGGCGGGCGGGCGCGCCGGGCCGTCCCGCCCGTTCGACGCCGGCGTTGCCGACGGCGGGCCGGTCCAGGACCACGGTGACCGGACAGGTGTCGGCGGTCGCGGTGCGCACCCGCTCGGTATGCCCCACGACGACAGCACCCAACTCCTGGCACTGCTGGACGCGGTCGCACCGATCCGGGGACTTCGCGGACGCCCTCGGCGCAAGCCCCGACGCCTGGATGCCCCGTCAGGTCTGCGCTCGGCCTCTTCGGTGACTGCGGCGAGCGGTGACAGGTACCGGGCCTGCGGGTCGACGCAACGTTCTGAGACTCGCTCGGGTACGCCGTGTGCCTCCCGCCGAAGCAGACCCGTGCCGGAAGGCCGGACACGCCCACGCGAAGGGATGACCGGCTCGAATCAAGTGTGGTGCCGGAGCCGGTCGTTGAGCGCGGCACCGACGTCGGGGCAGTTCTTCCGGATGATGTCGAGGAAGGCGCGCAGCACTGGGGAGTGATCGCGGCCCGCGAAGGACAGGACGAGATCGGGCAGGGGCGTGCGCGGGGTCACTTCACAGAACCGCACTCCCGGACGCGGGACCGCCCTCATGCGGGACGGCCCCAGGCCGACGCCCACGCCCGAGGCGGCGAGGCCGATGATCGTGTGCACGTCCCTCGCGACGGTCGCGCCGGCGAGAGCCGATGAGTCCGTGCCCAGCAGGGTGCGCAGTCCGGCGACTACGGCGGGCTCGTCCTCGCCGGCCGACACGATCAGTGGCTGTCGCTGCAACTGGTCGGCCGTTACCGATTGTTGACCCGCGTACGGGTGCACCGTACTTACCACAGCGATCACGTGGTCGCGTCCGATCGGGACGGACACGAGATGCTCGGCTCCGGCGCCCCGTGGCGGGCCGAGGGTGAGGGCCACGTCCAGCTCCCCGGCGACGAGAGCCGAGCTGCTGCGGCTGGTCGCCATCTCGTGCAGTTCCAGTCTCACGTCGGGCCGTTCACGGCCGAACCGGCTCAGGACGCCCGGCAGCGGGTCGAGCAGTGCCGAGGCGATGAAGCCGAGGCGCAGACGTCCCGTCTCGCCGCGCGCGGCCCGGCCCGCATCGACCGTGGCCGCCGCGATCTCGTCGAGCGCCCGGCGTGCCCGCGCGAGGAACGCCTCACCGGCGGCGGTCGGGAACACCCCCTGACGTGTGCGGTCGAACAGCCGGGCCCCGACCTCGCGCTCCAGGTCGGCGATCTGCTTGGACAACGGCGGCTGCGCGATGCCCAGCTCGCCGGCCGCCCGGCCGAAGTGTTCGTGCTCGGCGAGAGCAACCGCGTACCGCAGGTGTCGCGCTTCCATGGCTCGCCCTCCATCCCATCGATCCCATCGGCTGCCGACAAGACCTCAAAGATATTGCCATGCCACTTACCAGATCTATGACTGGATGGCGCGGTGGGTCCTGTCTGGAATGGAGCCATGAAGAACGTATCTCTGACCGGCACCGTCTTCGTTTTCGTGCACGGCGCCTGGCACAGCTCCGGACAGTGGGCAGCGACGCAGCGCGCGCTGGCCGGACTGGGCGCTGCGAGCGTGGCCGTCGACCTGCCGGGGCACGGCTTCGACGCACCCCTGCCAACCGGATACCTGCTGCCCGGCCAGCCGGGCCTGCTGACCGAGAAGTCACGGCTCGCCCCCCTGACGATGGACGACTGCGCCGAGGCAGTACTGAGCGTCCTGCGCCAGGTGCGTCACCATCGCACTGTCGTGCTCGTCGCGCACAGCGCGGGCGGCGGTCCCGCGTCCCTGGCCGCGGAGTGGGCACCCGAGCTGGTGGACCGGATCGTCTACCTGTCCGCGTTCGTCCCGGGCGGGCGGCCGCGGTTCTTCGACTACCTGGGCTCACCCGAGAACGCCCCCGCGCTGGGCCGGAACCTGAACCTCGGCGACCCCGAGGCCCTGGGCGCCGTACGGATCAATCCGCTCTCACCGGATCCCGCCTACCTCGACGAACTGCGGGAAACCCACTACCACGACACCCCGCTGGACCGCTTTGACCGGTGGCGGTCCGCGCTGAGCCCTGATCTGCCCCTGGCGATCCCGACGGATCCGGTCACCCTGACCGCGGCACGGTGGGGACGAATTCCACGAACTTTCCTGCGCTGCGCCGAGGACCGGGCGCTGGCACCGGCCGCGCAGGACCTGATGATCGCGGAAGCCGACCGGGCCTTCCCCGGTAACCCGTTCACTGTGCATACCCTGCCCGGCAGCCACAGCCCGTTCGCAGCCCGGCCGGGCGAGCTCGCCGCGGTCCTCGCCTCGTGAGCCGGTATCGGCCCGTGAAGGGTTTCCCGTTCCTGAGCGCGGGCCGGCTCGCGGCCGGTGCCGGCGGGCGGCTCGTACTGCCGGTCGTGCTGTGCGCGACATCCGTGCAGTTGCTCAACGTCACCATCGCGCAGATCGCCGCCCCGGCGATCCGGGCCGACCCGGGTGCCGTGCAGCTGATGCTGGCCGGGTACACCCTGACCTCCGCCTCCGCGGCCGGTTCTGTGTCCGGGCTGTTGCCCACGGCTCAGCAGCTGGGCGGGTCGATAGGGTGGATGCGGCGGGGCTCGTCTACCTCGCACCCGCCGGCCCGGGCGCCGCGTTTCGGCACGCCATGATCTACGAGGCCGCCGTCTTCACCGTCACCGCGCTGATCAGCCTTCGGATGCGCGATCGGAACCGACCGGCCGCGCCACTGGCAGATGCGGCTATCTCGCCGCACGACATCCCCTGGGCGGCGGCGAAAAGAGCCTGGTAGGCAGTGTGCAGGAACATGCGGGTCAGGGCGGCGCCGAGGCAGAAGTGCGGGCCGGTGGCGACCGGTGGCGGTGGGTGCTCCGTGGTGCTCCCGGCCCGGTCGGTGCCCGGGCCGGGAGCGGCAGATCCTGGTAGCGACCGCGGTGTGGCGGGGGCTGGTCAGGCTGTGGCGCAGGCCTTGGTCACGTCACCGGCGGCGCTGGTGATCGCGCCGAAGTCGGGCTGCTGGTTGTGGGAGACCTTGTCGAGGGCATCGTCGACAGCCTTGGAGAGCTTGTCGGTGGCGGTGTCGAGCTTGCCCCCACCGTCCTGATGGATCTTCTTGGTATCGTCGACGATCTTCTTCAAAGCGTTGGTGGTGTGCTTGCGGCGCTCCTCGTCGGTGATCTGGCCGACGTTGACCGCTGAGTCCGCGAGGTCCTGGACATCGCCGGTGAGGCTGATCGCACGCTTCCCACAGTCGATGGCCTGGTCGGCGTTCTTGCACGCGGTGAACAACGGGGCCGCGACGAGCACCGCGAGTGCGGTGGCGGCCAGGCGGTACGGCTTTCTTGTCATGTCAGAATCCCTCCCGCCTGCACAACGCCGTTTTGCCGTACGGCGGTTCCGGCAGCGTGGATGAAGGGTTGGCAAAGCCTTTGCCCGTTACCGAATATGGCAATCAGTCAGTTTGCCTGGTCCGGACCGGGCGTTCCCGGTCCGAGGAGGTCGGTGCAGGCCTGCCAGGCGGCGGGCGGCAGGAGGTCGCGGGTGCGGGCGAAGAGCCCGTACAGGGCTGGTCCGTAGCGGGCGGCCAGGTCCGCGTTGTGAGCCAGGACGTCGAGTTCGTTGGCGACCGTGATGGCGAGGAAGGCCCGCAGGTCCTCCTCCGGCGGGGTGTGGTCGGCCCCGGTGAACCGGTCGCGGAACACCACCGGTTCGTCGACCCCCAGGCGCGGGTAGACGGCCGCCCGGTCGCAGCTGGCGTAGAGGTGGACGAGTGCTTCGCCGCGGTGGCCGATGAGGTCGACCAGGGTGTCCCGTCGGTCGAGCCCCAGCAGGGCCTGGTCGAATCCGTCGGTTCCGTACGCGGCGTGGCAGAGCCCGGCGGCCCGGACGGCATGGTCGCAGCCCCAGTTCGCCAACAGGCCTGCCACTCGGAGGAGATGGGACAGCAGCGTGCCGCCCGGGTGGGGGATCCGGTCGGTGCCGTGGGCGCGGAGGAAGGTTTCGACGCGGTCCCACGCGAGCGCGCTTCGGTGGTCGGAAGGCGTCACCTCGCGCGTCCTACTCGTTTCCGCCAGATTCTGATCGTTGGGGCCCCGCGCGGGTCCGCGCCCCGGCGGCCGTCCCCGCCCGGCGGCCTCTGACAGCTCGCCGACCAGTCGGGCGAGGGTCGGGACGGCCACCCCGTGCGTGCCGGCGGCCCGCAGGACGGCGCTGCCGATGGCGCCGAGCTCGGTCGGGCGGCCGGCCTCCACGTCGCGCTGCATCGAGGACTTCATCGCCCCGGGGACCCGATCGACCGCCGCGAGCAGGGCCTGCGCGTCGGCGGGCGCGCCGACCGCCCGGGCGACGGCGGTGATCTCGTCCAGCGCGGCGAGGAGTTCGGGCCGGTGCTCGGTGCGCACGGTGCCGACGTCGCTCGCATGGCGGGTGGTGAGCAGCGCCAACGGGGCGAGGAAGGAGAACTTGCTCCACAGCATCGCCGTCTCGTCCTCGCACAGCGTCACGGCCAGGCCGGAGTGCCGCAGTCGATCGGCGAACTCCCCGACGGGGGAGTTGGGTTCGCTGGGAGCGGCGAGTTCGACGGCGGCGAACGGGCTGGTGTGCTCGATCCGACCGGGCGCGGTGCGGGTGGCCTCGACCCGGATCGTGCCGGCCACGACCCGGGCGGCCGGGTAGCGCCGGCGTAGGACCGCCATGTGGTCCAGGCCGTTGAGCAACGGCACCACGATCCCGGTGCCGAGCACCTCGGGCGGCAGCCGGTCGAGGGCGGCCGCCAGGGCCGTCTCCTTGACGGTCACGAAGACGGCGTCGACCGGTTCGCGCAGCTCGGTGGCGGCCTCGACCGCGGCGGTGAAGTCGCCGAACTGCCCGCTGTGGACGTGTAGTCCGTCCCGGCCGAGGATGGTGGCGGTCTCCTCGCCCGCCAGGCAGACGACGCGGTGCCCGTCGCGGGCGAGCAGTCCGCCGATCAGTCCGCCGACGCCGCCCGGTCCGAGGATCGCGACGGTCAGGGGGGTGGTGGTCATGCTGACTCCTGTGGGTGAGAAGCGGGTTGGGGGGCGGTTACGGGATGTCCCAGAAGAAGCGGCCCTCCAGACCGTCCGGGCTGAGGAAGCCGAAGCCGTCGCCGTAACCGAAGTCGAGGAAGTACGGATCGCCCTCGTCCGGGGCGTCCGAGAGGGCGAAGAAGTACCGCCAGGGCGCGGGGACCTCGGCTTGGCCGCTCGGAAAGGACGGGAGACCGCCGACGTGGTCGTGCACGTGACCGCCGTCCGGGAACCGGACCTCGGGGCCCTCGCCGCGCAAGTACCGCTGGAAGACGGCCCGTTCGTCCATCGACCGGTCGAGGTCCTCAGGCAGCGGCCGCAGATCGAGGTGGAACTCGACCGGTGTCTCGTCGCCGTCCGGGTCGCGGCGCCACAGCGTACGGCCGCGGGTGTCGGGCGGGCCGATGACGGCGAAGGGCGGGATCCGCCCGCCCGGCTGGACGAGCAGCAGGGCGTCGCCCGCCTCCGGGTCGATGCCACCCGTGATCTCCCCCTCCTCCAGGAAGAGGTAGGCGAGTCGCAGCTCCTCGCCGGGGACGGCGAACTGGCCGATGAACAACAGTGGTTCACCGGTCGTCGGCGAGAGCGGCCAGGCGGGTTCGGCCAGCCAGCAGGGCTCGCCGCCGAGCTTGGGGACGGGAGCGGTGATCGGCCGCTCGGGCTCCCGCAGGACGAACTGCAGGCGGGGGAGGAAAGCGGCGTCGTGCGGACCGGTTGCGGTGCCGGTGGGCTGCGGGGTCGGCGAGGGCGACGAGGATGCCGGGGTCGGCGAGGGCGACGAGGATGCCGGGGTCGGCGAGGGCGACGAGGATGCCGGGGTCGGCGAGGGCGACGAGATTCGTGGGGTCATGGGGTGGCCTCGGCGGCTTCGTAGAAGGAGACGACGTCGAAGCTGAACGGCCCTTCGTGGCGCGGCTTCCGCCCCGGCGCGGCCGACCGGCCCGGCGCGTGGTGGCGGTAGAGGTGGAGCGGGTAGTGGTGGAGGGTGCCGCGGGTGGGATCGGGCACCGGCAACCCCTCGGCGCGCAACGCCTCGACCAGTTCGTGGGCCGGCCAGCCGAGCAGGTCGATCCCCCGGTAGCCGACCGGGCAGGCGGGCCGGTCGTCGCTCGGGTTCCGGCCGACGGTCACGCTGCAGAGGCGGTCGCGGTCGTCCGAGCAGAGGGTGACGCCCACCCCGGGCAGCTGGAAGGCCAGCGCCCAACGGCAGCCGCAGACGAAGGTGTTCCGCACGCCGTCGGGCAGCAGCTCGCCGTGCGGGGCCAGCAACGTGCGCACCGCCGCCTCGGTGAGGCCGAAGCGCACCTCGGGCAGCGGCGCGGGCAGGCGGACGCCGTGGCCGGGCAGCAGGTCGATGGTCACCCGATCATGGTCTCTTGCGAGGCGGGCGGAGGGGAGGCCGGGGCGGAAAATGGTGAGCCCGCGCCGCGACCGCTGTGGCGACCGGTTCCAGCGGCAGGCGAACCTCGCGAAGAACGACCGGGCCCACGCGTCAGGGTCAGCCCACTCCCGGGTAGTAGCCCCGTGGGTGTTCCGACAGCTGGGAGAGGGTCAGTTGACCCCCGCCCCGGCAGATCGGGCACACCTGTTCCCTGTGGCATTTCGATGCAGCCGGTCCGTCCGTGGGGCTCGCTGGGTACCCACCCGCGGCCGCCGCATCCGGAGCGCCACCCGGGGCCCTCGCACTCGTAGCGGAGTACGTGAGCTTGCTCTTCAACCTCTCGCCCGGGCCTACGTGGCGTCCGCGTATGCAAGGTGGGTGCCGCAGACCCGGCAACGGAAGAGGTAAGCGGTTGGCTGGCCGTTCCTGGTCAAGGCCCTGAGGTACTGCTCGGCCTGCGCCGAGGACCAAGGCCCGTGGCTGAGTTCCTGCCGAAGCGCTGCCCACGCTTCGGGGTGGTCCACAAGTTCGGTGGCCCCGGCGCTCCCGAGGAAGGCAGCACCGTCGCCGCAATGGATCAGCCAGCGTTCCTGCTGCCACCCGCTGAATCCTGGCGTGCGTTGTGTGATCGCGAAGAGCCGGTCCAGCGGCACGTCGTCGACGACGTCTGTGAACTGGGCCTCGAAGCGTTCGGCTGCGCTGCCGTCCGCGATGCACCACGGACACAACCGACCCCGAAGGTTCTCCGCTGCGTAGACCGGGCCGGCGTAGATGTAGCCACGGACCCGACGGCAGCAGATGCACTCTGCGCCGGACTGGACGATGGCGCCGGTGGCCATCGGGTCGGGGTGATACGGGAATTCTGGAAGCGGCTCTGTCACGGCGAGCGACCGTATCACCGCAGCGACGGCTGCTCAGCTGGACGACGCCGCGTACACCCACCAGCTCTCCGAGGTGGCGAGCTTGTTCGGTTCGGCGGGTTTCTCCCACGGGCGGCGGAGGTCGGTGGCCGGGGGCCGGGCGAGACGGACGGGGGCCCGCCCCCTGAGGCCCCCGCTGCGGCTCGCCCCCCGTCTACACCCTGCCGCAGGGCACCGGCTCGTTGTACGGGCCCGACGCCGTCGTACGGTTGCCGCACACGGTGACCGTTGACGAGTAGTTCTGCACGACAGCTTCCGCGCCGATGAACGTGTTGTGGATCACCTCGCCGCTCGGCACGCCGACCAGTTCGACCCCGGCGGCGAAACCGCAGCCGCCGGCTTGGATGGTGGTGGTGTTCCCGGAGACATCGGCCCGGGAGACGTTTCCGAGCGCGATCGTGGTGCCGAACGATCTCAGGGAGTTCCCCGTGACCTGTGCCGGGCCGTATTCGTTGCTCGGTGGAGCGATGTAGACCGGGGGATAACAGGTGACGGGGTCACTGGTCTGGACATTGTCGCGGAGGATGAACGGACCGGGTTTCACCCCGTAGTCGCTCGCCGCAGCCAGCAGCCCGAGGTAGACATCGCGGTAGGTGTTCCGGACGAGCGTCACGTCCCCGGTCCACACCGCGCCCTCGATCTCCACGTCGGTCATCCAGTAGCCGACGTTGCTCACGTCGTTGTGCTCGATCACGTAGTTGTGGCAGTTGTCGCACGAGAACGCGTGCCGGCCGGTCGTGTGGACTGTTGAGTCGCGGACGGTGACATCGCGCGGCGCCACGGCTCCGTTGCCCTGGCCGTCCCACGTTCCACCGGAGAAGAGCTCCACGGCGTCGCCCCAGGTGTTCTCGATGTGCAGCCGTTCGAGCAGAACGCCGTCGGCACCCCCGATCTTGACTCCGGCGTCGTGCTCCCGCGCCGAGTTGTAGCAGGAGGGCTGGCCGACCACCGCGCAGTGCTCGGAGAAATTCGTACCCTGCAAAGTCAGATCCCGGACAACGAAGCCGCCCCCGCGGTCGAACCAGAGCCGCGCGCGGTTGGTGCTCACGGGCGCGTCGACGGTGGCCTTGATGGTCGCGCCGCCGCCCTCGATGGTGATGTTCCTCCGCTGGGTGAAGGTGATCGAGCCGTTGGTCAGGTAACAGCCGTTGCGGGCCAGGCGGATGGTCGCCCCGTCGGGAACCCCGCCCAGCCAGGTGTTGAACGCATCGGTGACGTCCTGCGAGCAGTCGGAGGCCACGGGTGGCGTGACCGGCGCTGCCCGGGCCGTGCCCGTCGCCGAGACACTGGCCAGCAGAGCGAGCAGGAAGGCCATAGCGGTGACACGTCTCTTCACTTTCGTCTCCCAGGATGATCGACAATCCGTAAGAGCATCATCACGCTACGCAACTGCTCGGGCGCGTCGAGGACGCCCGTTCGCACCGCCCGAACTCCCGGCGTTCCTCTCCTCCTCGCATCGCCGAGAGGGGACACCCCGGATCCCGGCAGTCCCTTGTCAGGTCAGGCTCACAAGCAGGAACCAACCGGGTGTGACGGGAGACGGCCTCGGTAGCGGTGACCCTCGCGGGACGTTCGCCGCGGAACACGGCCGAGTAGTGGTAGCGCAGCGGCTCGTGCCAGTCGGCGACCGACGGCTCGTCGAGGAACAGCAGGCTGAGGTCGGCGCCGAGGCTCAAAGCGGTGATCAGCTCGACCAGTTGCCCACGCAGGGACCGACCCGGCCGGTCCGGTTCGTCACGTACTTCCGACGTCCCACCCACGGTGACGATCCGCCGTTCTCCGGGGGCGCGCGGAGGTCAGGGGGATGCCACGTGGGCGGCGGCGAGGAGGGCGGGAAGGGTGCCCCGGAAGGGGTGCATCAGGGCGCCGACCTCGTGCCAGAAGCCGGGGGCGGGCGGGTACGAGGCCATATGGCGGGCCAGGTGGGCGCGGGCGGCGGTGTGGAAGGCGGCGAGACCGCCGCCCGGCTCCTGGGCGTCGGCGGAGAAGGAGGAGGTCTGGCCGGCGTGGCAGGCGACGGCGGCGGCCGGGCGGGTATGGGCCACCGCTTGTTCGGCGGTGATCAGGCCGTCGACGAGTTCGGCGAGCGCGAGCGCGGGCGCGCGGTGGGCGCGGGGCAGCAGCGCGACCAGACAGCCGACGCTGAAGCGCCGCGCCAGGGTCGCGATCTTCCTGGCGTGTTCGCTCTCGGCCGTCATGACGGGGCCGCTGACAGACGGGGTGGGGGCGCGGGGTTGTCGGGTGGCCGGGCGACGGCACGCGGCCGTAGCAGCCGCCGTGCGCGTCGTGGGTGACGACCGGTGGAATGTCGGGTCGCGTCGGTGGCCGTTCGAGTCGACTGGTCGAAGGAGTCGGCACCACCTGCGGGGTTCGGTTTTCCGAACCCCGGATTCGGGGGCCAGCACAATCGATCTCCCGGCCCCGGACGCCCACGATGGAGGGCATGAACGGGATGACGACAGCCGCAGCCCCGGCGGCGCATGACGGGGTGACGGGCGCGGCCCTGAGTGGGGACGGGCTGCACCGGGAGTACGGGCGCGGCACGGCGGCGGTCCGGGCGCTGCGCGGAGTGTCCGTGGCCTTCACGCCAGGGACCTTCACGGCGGTGATGGGGCCCTCGGGCTCGGGCAAGACGACCCTGCTGCACTGCCTGGCCGGGATGGACCGGCCGACCCGCGGCACCGTCCGGTGGGGCGACACGGAGGTGTCCGGGCTGCCCGAGCGGCGGTTGGCGGAGCTGCGCCGCACCCGGATCGGGTTCGTGTTCCAGGCCTTCAACCTGATGCCGGCGATGACCGTCGTCCAGAACGTCGAGCTGCCCGGGCGGCTGGCCGGACAGCCGCCGGAGCGGGCCCGGGTACGGGAGGCACTGGCCCGGGTCGGGCTCGCCGGGCGCGAACGACACCGGCCCGGCCAGTTGTCGGGCGGCCAGCAGCAGCGGGTGGCGATCGCCCGGGCGCTGGTCGCCCGGCCGGAGGTGCTGTTCGCCGACGAGCCGACGGGCGCGCTCGACCGGGCGACCGGGCACGACATCCTCGACCTGCTGCGCACGGGCGTCGACACCGACGGCCAGACCTGTGTGATGGTCACCCACGACCCGGTGGCCGCCGGTTATGCGGACCGGGTGCTGCTGCTCGCGGACGGGCTGCTGGTGGACGAACTGGTCAAGCCGACCGCCGCGCAGGTCGGCGAGCGGCTGAGCCGGTTGGGCGGGTGAGCGCGATGAGCAGTCCTGTCCTGGCCCTGTCCGGCGGGCAGATCCGGCGGCGGCCCGCGGCCTTCGCCGGGCTGGGGGCGGCACTGTTCCTGGCGATGGCGGCGGTGACGCTGTTCGGCTCGCTGGTCGCCGCGCAGGTGACGGCCCCGGCGGGGGTGGCACGGGCACCGGTGGCCGGGCCGGGAGTGATGGTGATCGCCGCGGCGTTCGGCGAGATCGCCGTCCTGGTCGCGCTGTTCGTCGTGGCCAACGCGCTCGGCTTCACCCTCCGTCAGCAGCACCGTGACCTGGCCCTGCTGCGCACCGTCGCGGCGACACCCCGCCAGGTGCGGCGGGTGATCCGTGCCCAGGTCCTGGGCACCGTCCTGCTGGCGGCCGTCCCGGGCTGCGCGGTGGGCCTCCTCGCCGCCCGCGCCTTCCTCACCGCCCTGCAGCGGCGCGGGATGGCCGCGCCCGGTCTGCACATACCCGGGTCACCGGTGCCGATGCTGGTCGCGCTCGGCGTGGCGCTGCTGGTCGGGATGGCGGCCACCGCCGTCGCGGCCCGGCGGATCACCCGGCCCGCGCCGGCCGTCGCCCTGACGGAGGGGACGGGCGGCCCGCGGGGGACGGGCGTGCTGCGGCTGCTCGCCGGGGCAGCCGTGCTGGCGGGCGGTGCGCTGCTGCTGAGGCTGGCCGCGACCAGGCCGCCCGGGGAGCTGGACAAGGCGGGGCAGGCCTCGCTGCTCGGTTCGCTGGTGCTGTTGGTCGCGGTCGCCCTGCTGGGGCCGTTGGCGGCGCGGGCGCTGGCCGCCGTGCTCGGCGTCCCGGTCCGGGCGCTCGTCCCGCGGGCCGGCTGGCTGGCCGATGCCAACCTGCGCGGCTACGCGGCCCGGCTCTCCTCGGCCGTGGTCCCGGTCGCGCTGCTGGTCGGGCTCTCCGGCACGATGCTGATCATGACCAGCACCGCCGAACGCGTGGCCCGGGCCACCGGCGCCGCGACCAGCGTCACCAAAGCGAGCGACGTCTGGCTGCGCCAGGCGGAACTCGGCCTGCTGGTCTGCTTCGCGGCGGTCTCCACGGTCAACACCCTGGTCGCGCTGACCGCCGACCGGCGCCGCGAGTTCGCGCTGCTGCGCCTGGTGGGGGCGACGCGACGGCAACTGCTGCGGATGCTCTCCGTGGAGGCGCTGCTGACCACGGCGGTCGGCGTGCTGCTGGGCGCGGCGGTCGCGGCCGCGGCCTCGGGGGCGTTCAGCTGGGCGGTGCGGGGATCGGTGGTGCCGGTGGTGCCGGGCGCGGGGTGCGCCTGGGTGGTGCTGGGCGCGGCGGTCCTGACGGTGCCCGGGATCGTGGGCACGGGGCTGTGGGCGATCGGGGGATCGGCGGTGGAGTCGGTGGGCGGGGAACGGGGGTGAGGTGACGGGTTCGGGCGTGGGGGTGGGTGTGGAGGGGGAAGTGGGGGTGCGGGCGTGGGCGGCGAGGCGAGCGGGTCGGCGGCCGTGCTGGGCGGTGGAGCCGGGGGAAGACAGGGTGATGCGGTGGTGCCTGCGGTACCTGGTGAATGCTGGGGGCCGATCGGCGGGTGAGTGGTGAGGTGGACGGCGGTGCGACGGAAGGCGATGCGGTGGACAGCGGTGACGCGGACGATGGCTGAGCGGCGGCGATTCCTGGCGGTGCGCGGTGACGAGGCGGCGTTCGCCGTCCTCGGACTGCCGCTCGGGGTGCTCGGCGGCGTCTACGCGGTCGCCGTCCTCTACGCCGGGGCACTGCTCTCGCTCACCGTGCTGGGCCTGCCCTTCGTGGTGGCCGCCCTGCTCGGGGCACGGCGGATCGGCCGGCTGCACCGGTGGCTGGTCCGGCGGCTGCTCGACGAAGCGGTGCCCGAGCCGCTGCCGCTGCCCCGCCCGTCCGGGGTGCTCGCCCGGGGCCGGGCGGTGCTGACCGACCCGGTCGCCTGGCGGGTGCTGCTCTACCTCTTCCTACGGCTGCCGGTGGGGGTGCTCGGCTTCCTGGCCGCGATCGGGCTGCCGCTCGGAAGCGTCTGGCTGATGGGCTTCCCGCTCTGGGTACGGCTGCTGGAGCCGGGCCCCAGGCCGGTCGGCTGGTGGGACGTGGGCGCGATACCGGCCGGCCTCGCGCTGCTGGCCGCCGTACCCGCCGTCCTGCGGGCGTTGAGCCGGGCCAACCGGGCGCTCGCCCGCATGCTGCTCGGGCCGGTCCGTTCGCAGCAGCGGGTGCGCGAGCTGGAGAGCGCCCGGGCCACCCTGCTGGCCGAGAACAGCGGCCGACTCCGGCGCCTCGAACGCGACCTGCACGACGGCACCCAGGCGCAACTGGTCGCGCTCGCCATCACTCTCTCACTGGCCGACGACGCCCTCGCCGACCCGGCCGAGCCCGACCTCGGGCGGCTGCGCACCCTGGTCGACCGGGCCCGCGGGCAGACCGACGACACCATCACCGGCCTGCGTCGACTGACCAGGGGCATCCACCCGGTGGCACTGGACGGCGGGCTCGCCGAGGCACTGCCCGGGCTCACCGCCGCCTCGCCGGTGCCGGTCACGGTCCGGCTGGACCTGCGGGAGCGGCCGGAGGAGGTGATAGAACGGGCCGTCTACTTCTGCGCGGCCGAACTGCTGACGAACATGGCCAAGCACAGCGACGCGCGGTCGGCGGAGCTGACCGCGAGCGCGGCCGACGGGACGGTCCGGCTGACCGTACGCGACGACGGGCGCGGCGGCGCCGCGATCGGCACGGGCACCGGACTGGCGGGCCTGGCCGAGCGACTCGCGGCGGTGGACGGGGTGCTGCGGGTGGACAGCCCGCCGGGCGGACCGACGGTGGTCAGCGCCGAGCTGCCCGGCAGGCTCTGACGGGGGCAGGGGCGGCCATGAGAGCGGCTCATGGCCGGGGCATGAGCACCGTTCATGAGTGCTTCGATGAGCGACGCTCATGCGCCTGGCCCATGAGTGACGCTCATGACCGCGCCTATGAGTAACGCTCATGAGGCCAGTCCATGAGCATCGCTCATGACCGCGCGATGAGCGACGCTCATGAGACTGCCCCATGAGTAACGCTCATGCGCTGGCTATGAGAGGGCTTCTTGAGGCCGGGCTCATGAGCGCTGCTCATGACCTGCCCCATGAGTAACGCTCATGAGCGGCCCGATAGGCCCGGCTCAGGATGTGCCGCTCTCCGCGAGGTAGGCGAGCACGGCCTTGACCCGCCGGTTGTCGGCGTCGGTCGCCGGCAGCTCGAACTTGGTGAACACCGCGGCCACGTGCTTCTCCACCGCCCGCTCCGACACCACGAGCTGCGTGGCGATCGAGCGGTTGGAGTGGCCCTGCGCCATCAGTTCCAGCACCTCCCGCTCGCGCGGGGTGAGCGCGTCCACCCGGCTGCGCCGCCGGCCGCGGATCAGCTCGTTGACGATCTCCGGGTCGAGCGCGGTGCCGCCTGCGGCGACCCGGTGCAAGGCGTCCACGAACTGGGAGGTGCGGGCCACCCGTTCCTTGAGCAGGTAGCCGATACCGGCGGCGCCGTCGGCCAGCAGCCGGGCCGCCCAGGTGGTTTCGACGTGCTGGGAGAAGACCAGGATCCCGACCTCGGGCATCGCGGCCCGGATCTCGACGGCCGCCCGGATTCCTTCGTCGGTGTGGGTCGGCGGCATCCGGATGTCCACCACGGCCACGTCGGGCCGGTGCTCGGTGACGGCGGCGACCAGTTCGGACGCCGTACCGGCGGTGGCGACCACCGCGCAGCCGCGCGCGGTGAGGAGTTCGACCATCCCGTCCCGGAGGATCACCGAGTCCTCGGCGAGGACGACGCGGAGCTGATTGTCGATCATGCCGCCATTATCCCGGGCATACGAGGGAGGTCGTCCCGCACCCGCAGAAATCTTCAGCCAAGACTGGACAGTCCAGACTGATGAAATTACCGTGGAACCGTGACCGAGAAGCGAACCGTCCGTACTGCCGCCGCCCTCGCCGACTCCGCTTGCCCCGCTGGCTCGGCTTCCCCCGCTGACTCCGCTTGCCCCGCTGACTCGGCTTCCCCCATCGACTCCGCGGCTCTGGCCGCCCGCGAGTTGCGCGCCGTTTTCAGTCGGCTGCGCCGCACGCTCCGGGAGGCCAGCGGGACCAGCGACCTCACCCCCTCCCAGTCCGCCGTGCTCAGCCGGCTGATCAACGACGGCCTGACCTCCGCGAGTGAGCTGGCCGTCGCCGAGCGGGTCCGGCCGCAGTCCATGGCCGCCACCCTTGCCGGGCTCGAACAACACGGCCTGATCGGGCGTCGGCCCGACCCCGAGGACGGGCGCCGCCAGCTGATCAGCCTCACCGAGACCGGTCTGGGCCGGATCGCGGACAGCCGTCAGGCACGCGAGGAGTGGCTGGCCAGGGCAATGGAGGAGCAGTACACCGAGGCCGAACGCGCCACCGTGCTGGCCGCCTTGACCCTGCTCGACCGGCTGAACCGTCGATGACCGGCCCGGCCGCCCGGTTGGCCCGCCTCCGGGCCAACCGTCGGCAGTCCGCTCCGGACGGCGGGTTCGATCGACGGCTGCTCGTACCGATGGTGCTCGGCTCGGTGCTCAACCCGATCAACTCCTCGATGACCGCGGTGGCCCTGGTGCCGGTGGGGGCTGCCTTCGGCGCGCCGCCCGCCGAGACCGCCTGGCTGGTTACCGGGCTCTACCTCGCCACCGCCGTCGGCCAGCCGGTGATCGGACGGCTGGTGGACACCTACGGCCCGCGCCGCCTCTATCTCGCCGGGACGGCACTGGTCGGCACGGCCGGCCTGCTCGGCGCGCTCGCCCCGTCGCTCGGGCTGCTGATCGTCGCGCGGGTGCTGCTCGGGCTGGGCACCTCGGCGGCGTACCCCGCCGCGATGCACCTCACCCGCGGTGAGGCCGAGCGGACCGGGCGGTCCAGCCCCACCGGGGTGCTGACCGTGCTCGCCGTCGCCAACCAGACCGTCGCCGTGGTCGGCCCGACCCTCGGTGGCCTGCTGATCGGCGCGGGCGGCTGGCGGACGGTCTTCGTCGTCAACGTGCCGCTCTCGCTTGCCTGTCTGGTCCTCGGTGCGGCCCGCCTGCCCGTTGCCGCCGCGCGCCGCGACCGGCAGTACCGGCCTGACCGAATCGGCCGAACCGACCGGGTCGACCGAATCTGCCAAGCCGACCGAATCGGCCGAACGGACCAGCCCGACCAGCCCGACCGCCTCGACCACGCCGGAATCGCGCTCTTCGCCGTCCTGCTCCTCTCGCTGATGCTGTTCCTGATGAAGCCGAGCCCGGCGCTCTGGTACCTGCCGGTGCTGGCCCTGCTGGCCGCCGCCGGCTTCGCCGTCCGCGAGACGCGGGCCCGCACCCCCTTCATCGACTTGCGGGCGCTCGCCCGTAACCGGCCGCTGATCGCCACGTATGTGCGCCAACTCCTCGGCTGCACCGCCATCTACGCCTTCCTTTACGGCTACACCCAGTGGCTGGAGGAGGGGCGCGGCCTGTCCGCCGCCGGCGCGGGGCTGATCCTGCTGCCGCTCTCGCTCACCGCCCTCGCGGTCTCCGGCCTCACCGGTCGCAGTTCGGCCGTTCGCGGCAAGCTCCTGATCGGCTCCGCGTGCCAGATCGCCGCTGGGGCGGCCCTGCTGTGGGTGCGCGCGGACAGCCCGGCCGTTCTGCTGAGCGCGGTCGGTGTGGTGGCGGGCATCCCGCAGGGCCTGATCGGGATCGGCACCCAGACCGCTCTCTACCACCAGGCCGATCCGGCCGCCATCGCCTCCGCGGCCGGGCTGCTGCGCACCTTCATGTACGTCGGCGCGATGGCCGCCTCCGCCGCGAACGCCGCCTTCTTCCGTCGCGGTGCCACTACGGAAGGGCTGCACGGCCTCGCGCTGTTCATGCTCGGCGGCGCGGCCCTGCTCTTCCTCCTGACCCTGCCCGACCGTTCCCTCGGACGGATCGCGAGCCGGATCCGGAAGTGACATTGACGATCCATCAGTTCTCGGTGCGCGGCGTTCCGCGCCAGGCGTGGACGCCGGGGGAGACCTCGACCACCTCGGGCGGATAGGCGGCCCGGACGAGTTCGAGCAGTGCGCGCTGCTCGTCCAGCCAGTCGGGGGCGGGGGAGAGGACGACCCGGAGTGTGACGCCCGAGTTCTCGGTGTCCGAGACGGTCAGCCAGAGCCCGCCGGGCCGCCCGGGTTCGATCCGCAGCTCCGGGCCGTGCTCCTCGTCCAGCCAGCGGACCGCGAACCCCTGGCCGAGCCGCTCCAAGGCCCTTTCCCATTCCTGCAGATGGCGATCGGTCACCAGGGTGACGAAGTGTCCGCGCACCGAGTCCGCGGTGACGGTGATCTCGCAGTCCAGCCAGTCGTGCCCGAGCAGGGAGCCCGGCGCGTGCCGCCCGAGCACCCGTACCCGGACGTTCCGGCCGCCGGTCCGCCCGTTGCATCCGGGGGCTTCGTCGGTGCCGGGACGGTCCGTCAGTCTGATCAACTCGTACTGGTGCGAAGCGACTTCACTCACTGCGTGCTCCCGGTGGCAGCGGATTCAAGGGCTGACATCCTCGCGCAGGTGTTCGCTCCGGTGCCAGACCGAGGGGTGGTGCGTTCCCGCCAGGTTCAGCCCTCGCAGCATTCAGCCTTCGCAGCATTCAGCCCTGGCAACGTTCAGTCCTGGCAACGTTCAGCCCTCGCAACGTTCAGCCGTCGCACCATTCTCCCTCGGTGGCGGTCCGCTCCCCTCGGAGAGGCCGACGGCCCGCCTGACCGTGAGGTCGGGCAGGCCGTTCGGGTGGTGCCGCCGTGCCGGGCTGCCCGGTCCGTACGGCGGTGGGCGTCGGGTCAGCGGTGGTCCGGGTGACCGGTGAGGACGGTGGTGAAGATCGGCTCGCCGTGCTGGTGGCCGGTGACGGTGGTGGTGAGGGCGTCCGGGTCCTCGCCGGGGGTGTGCCGGGCGGTGATGGTGGTGGGCGCGTCGTGCTCGGCGTACCGGTGGAAGGTGGTGGCGGCGGCGGTCGGGGTGACGGCGACCGGGCTGGTCAGCGCATTGGTCGCCTGGCGAGCCGCCTCGATCAGCACCATGCCGGGGATGTGGTCGTTGGCGTGGTCGAAGAGGATCGGGTGCCAGAAGTCGGGGGTGAGGTGCCAGGTGCCCGGTGCGTCGGCCGGGGTGAGGACGACATCGCACGGGCGGAGCCGGCCGACCCGAGCCGGCGGCAGCGGCTCTGCGGTCACGCCGGGCGCCGGCAGCGCGTCGACGTCGTGGCGTCCTCGGCGGAGCCGCTGGTAGGTCGAGTTCGAGACGGTGGTGAAGCGGGAGTGCCCGGTGGCGGCCAGGTGTGGACCGCGCCGGACGACCGTGCTGAGCGTGAAGTCGACGGTGTTGCGGGTGCGGCGCGGCTGGGCGACGAGCTTCGCCTCGATGGTGAGGTCGGTGGGCTTGGGGCCGATCAGCAGCCGGCGCGGCCGGGTGGCGTAGTCGAGGTTCCACATCATGAACTTGTGGTCGAGCGGGACATCGAACCGGGTGTGCGCGAGATAGAGCCCGACTTGGCGGATCGTTTCAGCAGCTTGGATCGGGTCGTGCCGGGTACCGTCCGGGGTGCTGAAGAAGGTGTGCGCCCGGGGCCATTGCGCGGAGACCGCGAAGGTGGTCTCGTCCAGCTGCTCGCTGCCGGTGAGGAACACCTCGGCGTGGCAGGCCCGGTGGACGTACTCCTTGGCGACGGTACTGGTCAGGCGGGATGCCGGGCCGGTTGCCGGGCCCGGGCCGGGGAGGGCCCCGGTGGCCTCGGCGGTGGTGAGGGCGTCGGCAGGCGTGCGGAAGGCAAGCAGAGTCATGGGGAGCGCTCCGAAAGGCCGTAACGGGCGGGGTGGGCTGCTCAGGGCTCGTAAGATACGTACCTACCGGTTTGCTTTTCAAGGAGCCAGAACGAAGGTTCGTCGGCGGCCGAGCGGGGCGTTCGGATACGCCCCAAAGGGGTCTGAGCCCTTCCGCAGCCTGTGCCGGATTGGTGAAGGCCGGTTGACCTGCGGTGATTTCATGACTCAGACTTGACGAGTTCATTATCACGAGGGGGGTTTCCGTGAGGGTGACGGCCACAAGTAGGAGCTGCTGCTCCGGTTCTAGGGCTCCAGCGAAGACTCGGGCACTTGGTCGACTCATACCGTCCGCGCGGGTTCCAGCGCCAAGAGGCGGGCCCCTATGTGACCTGGGACGCAGGGATCGCCGCAGGATTCGCGGGTAAGATACGGGGTGTTTGGTTTTATTTGCCGAGCGTTTCGGGTGGGTGGTTGCGGTGGTGCGGCAGGAACGGGCGGTCCGAACGCGTCGGCTGATCCTGGAGGCGGCGGCGTCGGTCTTCGACGAGTGCGGGTACGAGGGGGCGACGATCGGTGAGGTCGTCGCCCGCGCGGGAGTGACCCGCGGCGCGGTGTACTTCCACTTCGCGTCCAAGCGGGAGCTCGCCCAGGGGGTCGTGGAGGAGCAGTTCGGCCGGGACGAACTTCCCGAACGGCAGTGCAAGCTCCAGGAGTTCGTGGACCTCGGGATGGTCGTCGCCCATCTCATGCCCCGTGACCCGCTGTTGAGCGCGGGCGCGCGGCTCTCCCTCGGCCAGGACGTGTTCGGCGACTTCAGCGGCGGCGCCGCCCCCGGGTGGATCCAGCGGGCCGAGAGCGTGCTGATGATGGCCGGCGAGCGCGGCGAGCTGCTGCCGCAGGTGGTGCCCGCCGAGACGGCGTGGCTGGTGACCGGGGCCTGGACGGGGGTGCAGATCCAGTCCCAGAAGATGTCCGGCCGGGCCGACCTGGAACGCCGGATCGCCGTCCTGTACCAGCACTTGATGCCGAGCATCGCCGTGCCCGGGGTGCTCGCCACGCTCGACCTCGGGGCGGACCGGGGTGGTCGGGTGGTGGCCGAACTTGAGGCGGCCCGGGCCGCGGAGGCCGGCGAAGGCGGGGCCGGCGAGGACGAGGTCGCCGAGGCTGAGGTCGCCGAGGCGGGCGTGGGCGGGATCGGCTCGGTCTGACGCCGGCGGCCCCGCTTCCTCGCCGGTCGGCCGGCCGATGGGTCGGTCGGTCGGGCGATCAGTCGGACGATCGATCGGGCCGGTCCGACGCCGGCCGGTGTCGTCTGCCCTCCCCATTTCGGGCGGCCGGTCCTGACGCCGGCTGGTCCGCTGTCCTGCTCCCCAGGGGCGATTGCTCCGCCTAAAAACAAACAGCGCGTTCGGTTTTGTATTGACAAACCGTCCGTCCTGTTTTTGGATAGGTGTCGGGTGCTCAGCCGATCCCTCCGCGCAACCTCGCGGGGGCCTCGAGCAGCGGAGCACCCGCCCGGCCGGTGGCCGTCGGGGTCGCCGACCCGTCTGGATTTGGGGTGGACGTCGTGGAAATCCGGGTGCTGGGGTCCTTGGGGGTCCAACTGTGCGGGGTGTCGGTGGTGCCGACCGCCCCGAAGCCGCGGCAGGTACTCGCCCTGCTCGCCTTACGGGCCGACCAGGTCGTTCCGGCCGGCGTCCTCGCCGACGAACTGTGGTGTGGCCGGCCGCCGCGCAGTGCGCGGACCACCGTGCAGACCTACGTCCTCCAACTGCGCGACCTGATCGACCGCGCGCTAGCCCAGGGCGACGGTGGTCCGGGGGCGTCCTGCGCCAAGGACGTCCTGGTCACCTCGGCCGGCGGCTACATGCTGAACAGCGGAGGCGGCCTCGTCGACCTCCAGGAGTTCGACCGCCTCGCCGGGCACGGCTACCGCGCCATGGATGCCGGTGACTTCCCGCTCGCCGCCCGCCAGTTGGGCGAGGCGCTCGCGCTGTGGCGCGGACCGGCCTTCGCCGACGTCCCGGTCGGCGGTCAACTCGCCGTCGAGGCCAAGCGGTTGGAGGAGACCAGGCTCTGTGCGTTGGACCAGCGGATCGAGGCGGACCTGCGGTTGGGCCGCCACCGCGTCCTGCTCGCCGAACTCACCGTCCTGGTCGACCGCTACCGCACTCACGAGAGCCTGCACGGCCAGTACATGATCGCCCTGCACCGTTCCGGGCGCCGCGGCGAGGCCCTCGAGGCCTACCAGCGCCTGCGGAACACCCTGGTACGGGAGTTGGGCATGGAGCCGTCCACCGTGCTGCGCCGCCTCCAGCGCTCCATCCTGCTCGCCGGCCCCGAGCGGCCCGACCAGGACCAGCCGGCCGCGCCCGCCGACGGAGCCGCCGCCCGCCCCGCCCGCCTCAGCCGGGTCGGCTGACCCGGGCGGCCTGAGTCGCAGGTTCGCGGCAGGGCGAACGGCGGCAGGACGAACGGCGGCAGGACGAACGGCGGCGGGGAGAACAGCGGCAGGGCGAACGGCGGCGCGGTGGTCGGCCGTTGACCGAACTAGGCGGCCTTCACCTCGGTGTTCTGGCCGACCTGCAGCAGCCACCGTCCGTCGTCCTGCTTGGTCATGACGTAGAGCGGGGAGCCTTCGGAGCCACCGTCCGCCCGGCCCTCCGCCCCGCCCGCCGCCGGCTGGTAGACCTGTCGCACCTTGACGGCCGCCACGTCGGGGCGAAGGAAGCGGATGTGCGCCACCTCGTAGGTGACGTCGCCGCTCCAGTTCGCGGCGGGCAGGACGGCGCGGGTGAACTCGGCGATCGCGTCGAGGCCGAGGAGGACCTTGCCGTGGGCGGTGGTCCAGAGGGCCTCGGGGTGGAACAGTGCGAGGAAGCCCTCGGCGTCCTTGGCACGCTGGGTGCGTTCGACGGTGGCGACGATCCGCTCGATGGCCTCGACGTCCGCGGCGCGGGCGTCGGTGCTGGTGTCGGTGTCGGGGCTGAGAGTGTTGCTGACTGGGCTGTCTGCTGCCTGGGTGTTCATGCGGATCACTCTTGTCCCTCAAGTCCACTTGAGGTCAAGCCGCTTGGTGGAGTGGAGCCAGGGCGAGGTACTCGCCGAGACGGGCGGCGGCAGTGAGCATGGCGAGGCCCCTGGCGGTGAGGTGTCGCTGCCAGCCGTCGAGGGCCGCGGCCAGTTCGTCGGTGCCGCCCGCCGTGCGGATCTGCCGGACCACGGTGGCGATGTGGTCCAGCCGGTACCCGCCCCGCCGCAGCAGGTGGGCGAGTTCGGCGTCGCGGACGTCGGCCGGGCCGTAGACGCGGTGGCCGGTGGCGCGGTCGCGGGCCGGGGTGAGGATGTCGGCGGCCTCCCAGGCACGCACGGTCGCGGGAGTGACGCCGAGCCGGTGCGCGACGTCGCCGACGCTGAGGGGGCCGGACGGCATCGGACGCTCGGGCGCCGTTGACTGTGTGGCGGGTGCGGCCGTGAGGTGGCCGACGGCGTCCCGGACGGCGGCGAGGGTCTCCCGGTCGCGCAGCAGTCGGGCGTGGCCGCGGTCGAGGGCGGTCAGGGCCTCGTCGAGGCGGTCGGCGTGGAGGGTGGTCATGACCAGGCCGGCGGTCGCGTGCCCGTACGCCGGGACGAGGGCGAGGAAGGCGCGCAGGGCGGCCGCGTGCAGCTCGGTGTAGATCCGGTAGCCGGTGGGGGTGCGGGCGGCGGGCGGGAGGCAGCCGTCGCGTTCGTAGTTGCGGACCGCCTGGGTCGAGATGCCGTGCTCGCGGGCGAGGTCGGAGGGGCGCATGGTCGTCTTCCGTTCGAGCGCGTTTGAGGCTTCGCGTCCAGTTCTCGCTGCAGTCGACGGGCTGGCTGGGGCAAAGTCTCAACCGTTCTTTCAAGGATACGCTTGAGGTTCATGAGCCAGGACATTCACGACTTCGTCACCCCGTCGTGCGAGCTGCTGGGGCTCGGCGAGCCGACGCACCAGGAGCCTGCATTCGGCTGGGTCCGCAACGAACTGTTCGCCCGGCTGGTCGACCGGGGCTTCCGGTCGATCGCCCTCGAAACCGACCGGGTGGCCGCGCTCGCCGTGGACGACTACGTCCGGGAGGGCGTGGGCACGTTGGACGCGGCGCTGAGCGAGGGCTTCTCGCACGGCTTCGGGGAGCACGACGCCAACCGCCGACTCATCGCCTGGATGCGCGAGTTCAACCGGAACCGACCGCCGGGGGAGCAGCTGTCCTTCCACGGCTTCGACGCCCCGACCGAGACGTACAGCGCCCCCAGTCCGCGCCGCTACCTCGAGCACGCCCGCGACTACCTGCGACTCGACCTCGACATCGCCGGTCCGGCCGGGGAGGACGAGCGCTGGAGCCGAGCCGAGGCGGTGCTGGACCCGGCGCAGTCGCCCGGTGCCACCGCCGAGGCCGGGCGGCTGCGCTGCCTTGCCGACGACCTGCTGCTCCGACTCCACGCGCGGGCGCCGGAGTTGATCGGCGCGACCTCCCGGGCCGAATGGCTCAGGGCCAGGACGCGGCTGACCGCGGGCATCGGACTGCTGCGCTACCACGCGCAGTCGGCGGTCCGGGGCCTGACCCCGAGCGACCGGTTGAGCGGTCTGCTCGGGGTGCGGGACGCGCTCATGGCGCAGAACCTCCTCGACATCCGCGACCTCGAGGCGCAGCGCGGCCCGACCCTGGTCTTCTCGCACAACCAGCACCTGCAGCGGAACCCCAGCGCCTGGGCACTGGGGGAGCTGGACTGCGGATGGAACAGCGCGGGTCGCATCGTCGGCGCGCTGCTGGGCGAGCGGTACGCCTTCGTCGCCGGGAGCCTGGGGCGCAGCGAAGCGATCCGGCTGGGCGAGCCGGCGCCGGACACGTACGAGGCGTTCCTGCAACGGCCGGATGTGCTCTGGCAGTTGACGGAGGCGGTGCTGCCCGCGGGCCGGACCCGCACCGACACCACACCGCGGCAAGGCTACTTCCCGCTCAATCGGGAGGTGCTCGACGGCGCGGCCGCGCTCCTGCACATCGGCGACGGCGCGGCGGCAGCCGCAGCATCGGCGGCGCGGGACACACGGGCACGGGCGGCGCCGGACGGACCGGCGGCGTCGGGCACGCCCGCGGCGTCGGACGCGTCGGTGGCACCGGCGTCGCCGCGGGGCTGAGGAACCGCCGGGCCCGGGTAGGCCGTCCGCAGGTGGGACAGCAGGGCGGCGGTCGGCGGCTCGGTCGGCCGTCCGCTCGGCCAGGCCAGCGCGATCCGTACCAGCGGGACGGGATCGGCCAGCGGGCGGACCCGCAGCCCGGGTGCCGGGCCCGGGTTCGGCAGGATGGCCACGCCCAGCCCGTGCGCGGCGAGTTCGGCCAACTGTGGTGGCGCGGCGGCCTCGACGCCGACGGTCGGGCGCGCCCCGGCCTCGGCCAGGGCGCGCTCCAGCGCGGTGCGCATGCCGGTGCCGCGCGGGGTGCTCACCAGGGCGTGCCCGGCCAGCGCGGCGACCGGGAGCGCGTCGTCCCGGCTGGTGCGGTTCCGAGCGGTGGCATCGCGGATGCCTTCGCAGATGGGTTCGTCCCGGGCGGTTCCCTGCGGGGCGCCACCGAGCGGGGAGGCGCTGCTCAGGGCGGTGGCGAGCGGGTGGTGCTCGGGGCAGGCCGCGACCAGCGGGACCTCCAGCACGGTGTGCAGGTCGAGTCCGGCCAGTGTCGTCCAGCCGTCGTCGTCCTCGCGTCCGCTCGCGGCGGCGGGCAGGCCGATCACGGCGAGGTCCAGCCGCCCGTCGCGCAGCGCGGCGAGCATGCCCGCGGTGGTGTCCTCGGCCAGCGAGAAGTCGATGCAGGGGTGCTCCTGGCGGAACGCGGCGAGCGTGGTGGCGAGTCCGGGGAACGTGCCCAGCTCGGACGGCGGGGTGAACGCCGCTCCGGCGACCATGCCCAACCGGACGTGGCCGCGCCGTTGGCCGCCGAACTCCTGCGCCGTCCGCCGGGCCGCCGCGGCGGAGGCGAGTGCCGCCCGCGCGTGCGGCAGTACGGCCTCGCCGACCGGCGTGAGGCGCACGGTGCGACCCGAGCGGTCGAGCAGCCGGTGCCCGAGTTCGCGCTCCAACTGCCGGATCTGGGAACTGACCCCGGGCTGGGTCAGGTGCAGCAGCTGCGCGGCGCGGGTGAAGCTTCCGTGCTGGGCGACGGTGACGAAGTACCGGAGCTGCCGCAGTTCCATAACTGCTGATCATAGGCGGCAGAACTCCCTGCTCTTGGACGGGTGAACGGTTCCGGCCGCAGGCTGGACGCATGGAAACCGTGTCGAAGGACCAGGGCGCCGGGCAGCTCGACTGGATCCGCGAGCAGATCGCGGCCGAACGCCGCGAACTCGCCGAGGTGTTCGCCGCCCTCACCCCGGAGCAGTGGAACGCGCCCTCGCTGTGCGGGGGGTGGCGGGTCCGCGAGGTCGCCGCGCACATGAGCACCGGCTTCCGGCACTCGACGGCGCGTACGGCCGTGGAACTCGCCCGCTCCGGCGGAAACGTCCACCGCATGGCCGACCGGATCGCCCGCCGCGACGCCGCTGCGATGACCGAGCGCGAACTCGCCGCCGCGATGGCCGACCACGCCGGCCACCCGTGGCGCCCACCGGTCGGCGGCCGGATCGCGGCGCTCGCGCACGACGCCGTCCACGGCCTCGACATCACCCTGGCGCTCGGTCTGCCCGCCCGCCTGCCGGTGGCGCGCACCACGGCCCTGCTGGCCGGTGTCTCCCTGTGGACGCTGCGATTCTTCGGGGCGCGGGTGGACGGCGTCCGCCTGGTGGCGACGGACGCCGACTGGTCGTACGGGCGCGGTCCGCTCACCGTGGCGGGACGGGCGGAGCACCTGCTGGCGGTGGCGTACGGGCGCCGGGTGCCGGAAGGACTGCTCTCGGGGTCGGGCGCGGGGCGGTTCGGGTGGGGCGGGCAGGGCGAGGCCCGGGGCGGAGGTACTCCACCGGGGCCGGGCGGCCGTCATGCGAGTTCGGGGGGCCCGTGACTACGATCGGAAGAAGTCCTTCCGGATGGTGGTGAGACGGAAGCCAGGTCGCCGATGCCTCCGAGGTCCGTGCAGTGGCCGCCGTACGTGCGGGTCGCGCCGTGGTTGCTGATCGTCGGCGGGCTGGTGTGGAACTCGCTGGACCCGACCGACTACTGGGGCGATCCGCTGCTGGCGGCGGCCGCCGTGCTGGCGGGCTCGCTGCTGCGGCTGCGGGACACCGTCGCGGTCGGGATCGCCAATGTGCTCGGGATCCTGGTGCTGTCCACCCAGGACGCGTCGATCGGGACGGGGGACGGGTACCTGGAGCTGGCGAACACGGCCTTCGCCGCGCTGCTCGGGGTCGGGGTGAACCGCGTGGTGGCCCGGCACGGGCGGCGGCTGGAGCGGATGCGGTCGGTGGCGGAGGCGGCGCAGCGGGCGGTGCTGCCGGAGCCGCCGGCACGGGTGGGGGAGCTGTCGGTCGCGGCCAGTTACCACGCGGCCCAGGACGAGGCGCTGATCGGCGGGGACGCCTATGCGCTGCAGATCACCCCGTACGGTGTGCGCGCGCTGATCGCGGACGTGCGGGGCAAGGGGCTGCACGCGGTGGGGGCGGTCTCGGTGCTGCTCGGGGCCTTCCGGGAGGACTCGCACCGGGTGCCGGAACTGGCCGCGCTCGCGGACGCGCTGGAGGACTCGCTGCTCCGGGAGGCCGACCTGCTGAGCGAGGAACTGCGGCTGGAGGGGTTCATCACGGCGCTGCTGGTCGAGTTCCCGCCGGGGGAGGGGACGGTGCGCACGCTCGACTGCGGGCACCCCGGCCCCTATCTGCTGGGCGCCGACGCGCACACGCAGAGCCCCGGCCCGTACCCGCGAGGCGGTGAGCCGGCGGTGCGGCGGCTGGACACGGCCGACCCGGGGCTGCCGCTGGGGATGGGCGGGCTGGGGGTCGCGCGGCCCGCGCCGGAGAGCCGGCCGTTCCCGCCCGGGTGCACGCTGCTGCTGGTGACCGACGGGGTGACCGAGGCCCGGGACGCGGCGGGGGAGTTCTACGACCCGGTGCTCGGGCTGGCTCCGCTGGGTCCGTTCGCCGGGCCGGCCGAGGTGCTGGACGCTCTGGTGGCGGACGTCGAGCGGTGGACCGGCGGGCCGCGGGACGACGACATGGCGGTGCTGGCGATCACCCGCCGGGCGGGCGGATGACAGGCGTGCGGATGACAGGCGTGCGGATGGTGGGCGTGCGGGTGCCGGATGCCGGGTGGCGGGCCGGTGCTACGGCGCCCGGCCGAGTGTCGATACGAGGTACGAGGTACGAGGAGCGGCGGTGACGCCCGTACGGCGGTCTCCTGGACCAGTTCGACGGTTGCCGACGGTCACGCCGGTATCACGATGAGGTGTCGGTACGGCAGCACTCCATGGAATTCGGCCAAGTTGAGCGGCGCCGTCCGGTGGCCGGAAAGACGGTGTCCGCATAGCGGACGATGAAATGGACGGATGGCCCCGGCGGCGCCCCGGGCGCCCTTCGGCCTGTGCCGCCTTGGCAGAGGGGCGGTCCGGACGTCGAGGCCGGTCCATAAGGGGGCGTAGGAGGCGCGCAAGAGGCGGTCGGGGGAGTGGCGGGATCGGGCCGCGCTGTGGTTCGTCCGGAAACGGACCTGGCGCTTGCCCCGTGTCGAAGGGGTGGCCGAGAGTCGAACCAATGAACGAGAAGCCTCGCCCTCGCCAGGCCCGTCTGCTCGACCACCGCGATTTCCGGCTCCTGTTGACCGGAGCCGCGGCGGCCCAGACGGGCAGTCAGGTCACCCTGGTCGCGCTGCCATTGGTGGCGGTGATCGTGCTCGACGCCACCCCGCTCGAGGTCGGTCTGCTGACCGCCGCCGAGACCGCCGCCTTCCTGTTGGTCGGCCTGCCGGCCGGCGCCTGGCTGGACCGGATGCGCAAGCTGCCGGTGTTGATCCGCGCCGACCTCGTGCGCTGTCTGGCGGTGGGGTCGATCCCGCCGGCGGCGGCGCTCGGGGTGCTGACCATGCCGCAGCTCTACCTGGTGGCCCTGGTCACCGGGGTGGCCACGGTGTTCTTCGACGTTGCCCACCAGTCCTTCCTGCCCGCCGTCCTGCCGCGCGAGCAACTGGTCGGCGGGAACGGGGCGCTGGAGACGGTCCGCTCCTCGGCGCAGATCGCCGGGCCGGGCCTCGGCGGGGGGCTGGTCCAGCTGCTCGGGGCGCCGCTCGCCATCGTGGCCGACGCCTGCGGCTACCTGGCCTCCGCGCTGCTGCTCGCCCGGATCCGGGTCGAGGAGCCGCCGCCGGAGCCGACGCCCGGGCGCTCGCTGCGCGCCGAGGTCGGGGAGGGCGTCCGCTTCGTGCTCGGACACCCGCTGCTGCGGGCGATCGCCACCGCCACCGCCGTGTCCAACCTGTTCGCGGCCGTCCTGATGGCCGTACAGACGGTCTTCTGGGTACGGGTGCTCGACCTGGCGCCGGGCGCCATCGGCATGCTGCTGTCGACCTCCGCCGTCGGCGGGCTGGCGGGCGCGCTGTGTGCCGGCTACCTGGCGCGGCGGGTCGGACAGGCCCGGCTGATCTGGCTGTCCACGGTGGTGACGGCGCCGTTCGCGGTGCTGTGGCCGCTGTCCGGCGGCGGCGCGGGCGTGGTGCTGTTCGGCCTCGCCTCCGGGGTGGTGCTGTTCGGCGCGGTCGCCTACAACGTCGCCCAGGTCAGCTTCCGGCAGAGCGTCTGCCCGCCCGAGCTGCTCGGCCGGATGAACGCCACCATGCGCTTCCTGGTGTGGGGCACGTTGCCGATCGGCGCGCTGGGCGG
Organism: Kitasatospora sp. NPDC034035; assembly: GCF_055575755.1. Taxonomy (NCBI): domain Bacteria; kingdom Bacillati; phylum Actinomycetota; class Actinomycetes; order Kitasatosporales; family Streptomycetaceae; genus Kitasatospora; species Kitasatospora sp. NPDC034035. The sequence goes on from NZ_JBVISA010000018.1 coordinate 170,565, forward strand.
CGGGATCGTCGCCGACGCGGCCGGGCCACGCGCCGCGCTCTGGCTCTGCGCGATCGGCTTCCTGCTCGTGCCGGTGCCGCTGCTGCTGTCGCCACTGCGGCGGATGCGCGACCTGCCGGGCGGGGACACACCGGGCGGCGGCACGCCGGACGCGGAGGAGGCCGCCACCGCCGAGCACACCGCCGGGAGAGCGATCACCGCCGAGCGGCCCACCACCGCCGAGGAGCCCGCCGCGAGCACCAGCACCCCCTGACCGACCCCAGACCTGCCGAGCCGCGACCGGAAACCGGAGACCGTTCCCGTGCACGCCAGCATCACCTCCGCCTACCTCGCCCGGTACCGCTCCGCCGCCGCCGACTCCCCGGCGGAGCTGCTCCCGCTCACCGGAGCCCAGCGGCGGTTCCTGATCAGCCGCCGACTCGCGCCGCACAGCCGCTCCGACGTCGTCCCGCTGTTCTTCGCCTACCCGCGCGGCACCCTCGACCAGGACCGGTTGGCCCGCGCCGCCGCCGCGGTCGCCGCCCGGCACCCGGCCCTGTGCGGCGCCTTCGCGACCGTGCGCGGCACGCCCGTCCTGCGGGTCGGCGGCCCCTCGGCCGAGGCCGCCCGGATCGCCGTCGCCCCCGGCCGAACGGCCCGCGAGGCGCTGCGCGAAGCCCTGCTGGACTGGCCCGCCGACGGGCCCGCCCTACGCCTGCTGGTCGCCCAGGAGCCGGAGGGCGACGAGGAGTTGCTCGCCCTCGCGCTGGACCACGCGGCCTGCGACGAGCAGTCGCTCGGAGTACTCACCGCCGAGCTGAGCGAAGCGTACGAGAAGGACGAGGCACACGAGCGGGGCGAGGCACCGGCGGCCGGGCCCGCACCGCAGGCCCTGGCCGACTACCGGCAGGCCGTCGAACTCCAGCTGGCCGCCGAGGACGCCGCCGGCGGGCCCGCCGCGCAGGCCCACTGGGGCCGCCGGCTCGGCGCGCTGACCGGGGCGGGCGGCGGCGCGGCCACGTCCACCGGGATGCTCACCGAGCGGCTGCCGGCCGCCGAGGGCGCCGCCCGCAGCGCCGTCTTCCCGGCCCTGCTGGACGCCGTCGGGGCCGCCGCGCACCGACTGCACCGGACGGACGGGGGGCCGCTCGCGCTCGGCTACCCGTGGGGCGGCCGACCGGTCGGCTCGCCCGCCGCGCTCGGCTGCTTCCTCAACACCCTGGTGCACCCGGCCGGTTCGAGCACCACGGACGACCTGGACACCCTCGCCGACGCCTGGTGGGACGACCTCGACCACGCCGGCACCCCGTTCGACGAGGTGGTGCGCGCGGCCCGTACCGCCGGGGCGCCGTGGACGGGAGCCCTGGACGCCATGCTCACCCTGGAGGACCTGCACCGCCGCCCGCCGTTGGTGCTCGGCGGCACGCCCGGCCGGGAGACCCACCTGGCCGGACGGCCGCTCGCCGCCCCGCTCGCGGTCTCCGCCTCGCACGGCGACGACCTGCTGGTCCGGCTCGCCTGGGACAGCGACCGCTTCCCCGAGGCCGACGCCCGCGCCGCCTTCGACGACCTGCTCGCCGTGCTGCGCCACCACCTGCACGCCCGGCCAGGCCCGGACTCCCACGCCTGACCTTCCGGGCCTGACCTCCCGCGCCTGACCTTCCGCGCCTGACCCTCGACGCCTGAACCCGCCTGCCCCGGAAGGGGTTTGCGACTCCCGAGCCCGCGCCCCGACCGACGGGCTGCCCGACCTCCCGCGCCCCATTCCGCGGGCCCGAACTCCCATGCCGGATCCGCCTCGCAGGATCCACCGCGCCTGGACGCGCGTGCCCGAACAGGCATGCCCGCGCAGGAGCCCGAAGCCCGGACCCCCGGGCCGCACCGTCATCCCGGTGCGGCCGGGTCCAGCGGCCGGAGCGGGACCACCCCACGCCCGCCGCCGGCCACCGCAGTGCCGACAAGCCCATCACACAAGGGAACCGCCCATGTTCGCACTCTCTCCGTCGCAGGAGATCGTCTGGCTGCACGAACAGATGCTGCCGGGAAGCCGCGCCTACAACTTCACCGCCGTCCTCGACCTCTGGGGCACCCTCGACCGGGACGCGCTGCACGCCGGTCTGGCCGCCGTCCTGGACCACCACCCCGGCCTGCGGCTGGAGTTGGTGCCCCGAGCGGAGGGGCTGCCCGGCCAGCGGGTCGCCGAGGGGTGTCAACCGGAGCTGCGCCACAGCGACTTCGCCACTGAGGACGACCCGGAGGCCGCCTTCCGGCGGCTGCTCGCCGCCGAGGCCGAAGAACCGGTCGACACCGAGCGGGCACCGGTGCTGCGCTGGCACCTGGTGCGGATCGCCGAAGGCCACCACCGGCTGATCCACGTCGAGCACCACCTCGTCCACGACGGCCACTCCTTCGCGATCCTGCTGCGCGACCTGTTCACCGTCTACCGCGCCCGGGTCCTCGGCGAGCCGTACGACCTGCCCACCGCCCCCTCGTACGAGGAGCACGCGCGGGCCGCCGTCGACGTCCCCCGCGACCGCGCACTCGACTTCTGGACCAGGGAGTTGGCCGACGCGCCGCGCGAGGTCACCCTGCCCGGGCTGGCCCGGCCGGGCGTCGAGCGCCGCCACCGGGGCGGCCAGTTGCGCCAGGCGATCGGCGCCGACCTCGCCGAGCGGCTGCGTGAGCGCAGCAAGGCGGACGGCCACACCCCGTTCAGCACCCTGCTCGCCCTGTTCGCCGAACTGCTGCGCCGGCACAGCGGGCACCGCGAGGTCGTGGTCGGCACCGCCGTCGGCAACCGCCCGGAGGGCTTCGAGGGCACCGTCGGCATGTTCGTGAACACCGTGCCGCTGCGCCTGCGGCTCGACCCCGCCGCCCCCGGCACCGAGGCCGTGGACGAGGTGACCGACGTCCTGATGCGCGCCCTGCCGTACCAGGACCTGCCGGTGCAGGAGCTGACCCGCCGCCTGGGCCTGCACACCGGCGGTGCCGACAACCCGCTGTTCAACGTGATGTTCAGCGCGCACGACGCGGCGCTCCCCGACGTCCAGGCGCCCGGCCTGGAGGTCTCGCTGTACGAGGGCTTCAACACCGGCACCACCCGCTTCGACCTCGACCTGGTGCTGCTGCCGGACGACCGCCGGGTGGTCGGCGAGAAGCACGGCGCCGCCGGGATGACCCTGGTCTGGGACTACGACGCGGACCTGTTCCGCGAGTCCGAGGCCGTGCTGCTGTCCGAGCGGCTGCTGGAGCTGCTGCGCTGCTACCTCGACCGCCCGCAGGCGCCGATCGCCGAGCTGTCCCCCGCGCACGAGGCCGCGCCGACCACCGTGGCGCCGGTCGCCACACCTGCCGACACGTCCACCGCTACGCCCGCCGACGCACTGGCCGTGCTCGACCCGGCCGCCGCCCACGACCCGACCGCACTCGCCCTGCTGACCGGCACCGAGCGGATCAGCTACGGCGAACTCGACCGTCGAGTCACCGAGTTGGCCGAGCGGCTGCGCGCCGCCGGGGTCGCACCCGGCCAGCCGGTGGCCGCCGTCCTGCCGCGCGGCGCGGACAGCGTGGTCGCCCTGCTCGCCTGCCTGCGCCACGGCGCCGTCTACGCGCCGCTGTCCACCGAGGACCCGGCCGCCCGGCTCGGCCTGCTGCTGGAGCGGCTCAGCCCGGCGCTCGTCCTGGCCACCCGGCAGAGCGCCCTCGCGCTGCCCGCCGAGGGTGTCACCCCGGCGCTGCTGGACGGCCCGGCCTTCCCGAAGGCCGAGCCCGCCGACGTCCTGGACGGCGCCGCCTACCTGATCCACACCTCCGGCTCCACCGGCGTGCCCAAGCCCGTCCAGGTCGGCCGCGAGGCGCTCGCCGGCTACCTGGCCGCGATCGTCGACCGCTACGAACTCACCTCCGCCGACCGGGTGCTGCTGTTCGCCCGGCCGTCCTTCGACGTGGCGCTGGAGGAGGTGCTGCCCGCCCTCGCCGCCGGCGCCGCCCTGGTCGTGCCGCAGCGCGAGGTGCCCACCGGGCCCGAGCTGGTGGCCGTCCTGGCCGCCCGCGGCGTCACCGTCGCCAACCTGCCGACCAGCTACCTGCTCGCCGTCCGCTCGGACCTGTCCGAGGCGCTGCGCGACGGCCGCTGGACGCCACGGCTGCTCGTCCTCGGCGGCGAGCGCCTGCCCGCCCGGGCGCTCGCCGACCTGACCGAGGCCACCACCGTGCTGAACGCCTACGGCGTCACCGAGGCCACCGTCACCTCCACCGTGTACCAGGTGACCGCCGCCGACGTCGCCGAGGACGGCGAGATCCCGCTCGGCACCGAGCTGGACGGCGTCCGGATGCACGTCCTGGACGACACGCTGCGCCCGCTCCCGGCCGGCTGCGTCGGCGAACTCGTCGTCGGCGGAGCGATGGTGGCCGACGGCTACCCCGGCCTGCCGGAGCCGACCGCCGCCCGCTTCGTCACCGTCCCCGCGCTCGACGGCGCCCGCGTCTACCGCACCGGCGACCGCGGCTACCGCGACCTGGACGGCCGGCTCCGCTTCCTCGGCCGCGCCGACAACCAGGTCAAGCTCCGCGGCCACCGGATCGAGCTGGAGGAGATCGAGGCCGCCGCCTCCGCCGAACTCGGCGGCCGCTCCTGCGCGGTGGTGCTGCACACCGACCCGCAGACCGGCCCCCGCCTGGTCGGCTTCCTGGAGGGCGCCGACCGCCCCGACCAGGCAGCCCTGCACGAGGCGCTCGCCCGCCGGCTGCCCGGCGGCCTCGTCCCGGCGAGCTGGACCGCCGTCGCCGCGATGCCCACCCTGCCCGGCGGCAAGCCCGACCGCGCCGCCCTCACCCTGCTGGCCAACCAGGCCGCCGAGGCGGGCCCCGAAGAGCAGGCCGCGCCGAGCGCGTTCGCCGACCCCGGCCAGGAGCTGATCGCCGCCGCCTGGCGCGAGGTGCTCGGCCACGACCGCTTCGGCGCGGACTCCCACTTCTTCGAGGTCGGCGGCCACTCGCTGCTCGCCGCCCAGCTCGCCGCCTACCTGGAACCGCACCTCGGCAGCCGCCCGCCGCTGCGCACCCTGTTCCGCCACGCCGTGCTGGCCGACCAGGCCCGCGCCCTCACCGGCCAGAAGTGAAAGGCAGAGCCCAAGTGACCGCCCCCTCCGCCGTCCTGGAAGCCGGACACCGCGAACTCGTCGAAGCCTTCGAGAGCTTCGTCCGCCGCGAACTCGTCCCGCTCGCCGCCGAGTTGCCCGAGACCGCCGACCAGGTGCCGGGTGATCTGCGCACCTACGTCCGCAAGCGCTCGGCCGCGCTCGGCTTCTACGCGGGCGACTACCCCGAGGAGCTCGGCGGCTCCGACATGCCCTTCACCGCCGTCGTCCTGCTGCACCACGCCGCCGGGCGCAGCGGCTGCGTCCTCGCGCCGTACGCGCTGGCCGGCTCCGACGGCCCCAGCCCGCTGCTGCGCAACGGCACCCCCGAGCAGGTCGAGCGCCACCTGATCCCGCTGGTACGCGGCGAGCAGACCCGCTGCCTCGCCCTTACCGAGCCGCACGCCGGCTCCGACGCCTTCCGCCTCACCACCACCGCCCTGCGCGAGGGCGACCGGTGGGTGCTGAACGGGCGCAAGACCTTCGTCAGCAACGCCGAACACGCCGGGATCGCGCTGGTCGTCGCCGCCACCGACCTCGGTGACGGCGCCGGCCCCACGACCGGGGCCACCGCCTTCGTGCTGCCGATGGACCAGCCCGGGCTGCGTATCGGCCAGCGCTACGAGGGCATGTCCGGCGAGCCGCTGTTCGAGCTGCTGCTCGACGGGGTCACCGTCGGCCCGGAGGCCGTGATCGGCGGCGAGGAGGGCGTCGGCGCAGCCACCGCCCTCGCCATCGACAGCCTCTCCCGCGGCCGCCTGGTGGTCGCCGCGATGTGCAACGGCATCGCCGAGTACGCGCTGCGCGTCGGCGTCGAGTACGCCAAGGAGCGGCGTGCCTTCGGCCGGGTGATCGGCGAGTACCAGCACGTCCAGGAGCACCTGGTGTCCACCCGCGCCGAGGTCGAGGCCTCCAAGCTGCTCACCCTCGCCTGCGCCCGGCTGGTCGACGAGGGCACCGAGTCGCCCGAGAACGCCGCGCTCGCCAAGCTCACCGCCTCGGAGACCGCCGTGCGCGCGGTGGACCGCTCGCTCCAGGTGCACGGCGCCACCGGCTGGGTGCGCGGCCACCCGCTGGAGTTCCTGTACCGCTACGTGCGGATGACCACGATCATCGAGGGGACCTCCGAGGTCCAGAAGGTCATCATTGCCCGTTCCATGGGCCTGAACTGACGGATCGTCATGAAAATGGAGACCACGATGGAATCCCTGAGCATCGGGTACGGCCGTCCGCACCAGGACGGCGCGGTCCTCGACCTGTTCACCACCTGGGCGCACCGCACCCCGGACGCCCCCGCCCTGATCGACGGCGAGCGGACCTACAGCTACGCCGAGCTCGACCGCCTCGCCGAGAGAACCGCCGACGCCCTGCGTGGGACGGTCGGCCCCGGCGACCTGCTCGGCGTCTGCCTCGGCCACTCGGTCTCGCTGGTGGCCGTCACCCTGGCCGCCGCCAAGCTCGGCGCCGTCCACCTGCCGCTCGGCCCGCGCCCCGGCGAGCGCCGGCTGCGGGCCGTCGCCGAACAGCTGCGCCCGGCCTGCCTGGTCGGCGAGCCGGACCTGCTGCCGCCCGGCGGCGAGCGGCTGCCGCTGGACCTGCCCACCGAGGGCGTGGTGGCCGCCCTGACCCCCGGCGAGCAGGTGCGCATCCCGGCCGGCACCCACTACGCGGTGCTCACCTCCGGCTCCACCGGTACCCCGAAGGCCGTCGCCGTCACCGAGCCCGCGCTCGGCGCGCTGCTGCAGTGGTACCGCGAGCTGACCGGCCTCGGCCCCGGCGAGCGGCACAGCCTGCTGATCGGGGTCGCCTTCGACCCGCACCTGATGGAGCTGTGGGCCGGCCTCACCTCCGGCGCCGCCCTGGTCGTCGCCCCCGAGGCCGTCCGCTGGGACTCCGGCGCGCTCACCGACTGGTGGTGCGAGGCGGGCATCACCGCGGCCGTGCTGCCCACCCCGCTGGCCGAGCCCGTCCTGGCCCGCCGCTGGCCCGCCGGGTCGGCGCTGCGCCACCTCACCGTCGGCGGCGACCGGCTGCGCCGCGCCCCCGGGCCCGACGTCACCGCGGCCGTCCACAACGCCTACGGCCCCGCCGAGGCCACCGTCACCACCACCGTGCACAGCATGGCCCCCGGCGGCGACCACGGCGCCGGCGCCCCGCCGATCGGGCGGCCGATCGCGGGCGCCGTCGTGGTGGTCACCGACGAGGACGGCCGGCCGGTGCCGCGCGGCGTCCCCGGCGAGCTGCGGATCGGCGGCCGCTGCCTGGCCGCCGGGTACCTCGACCCCGAGCTGACCGCCCGCCGCTTCGTCGGCGCGCCCGAGGGCGTGGAGGGCACCGACCGGGTCTACCGCACCGGCGACCGGGTCGTCATGCGCCCCGATGGGGTGCTGGAGTTCCACGGCCGTCTGGACGACCAGGTCAAGGTCAGCGGCGTGCGGATCGAACCCGCCGAGGTCGAGGCCGCGTTCGAGCGCGACCCGCAGGTGCGCCGGGCGGTGGTCGCCGCCGAGCAGGCGCCGGCCGGCGGCGTCCGGCTGATCGCCTTCGTCCAGCCCGAGGACGGGGCCGGGACCGGCGCCGGGACCGGTCCCGAGGACGGTGTCGCGGGCGGTGCGGCGGACCGCATCGACCCGGCGCGGCTGCTCGACGCCGTCCGGCCCTGGCTGCCCGAGCAGGCGGTGCCCTCGGCCGTGCGGCTGGTGGACCGCTACCCGTTGGACGCCAACGGCAAGGTGGACCGCCACGCGCTGCTGGCCGCCGAGCCGCCGGAGCCCATCGGCGAGGACGGCGACACTCCCGTCGAGCGCACCGTGCTGAAGCTCTGCCGCGAGCTGATCGGCCGCGCCGACCTTGGCCCCGCCGACAACTTCCTCGCGTCGGGCGGCAATTCGCTCGCCGCCGCACGACTGCTGGAGGCGCTGGAAAGCGAGTACGGGATCCGGCTGCGCGCGCCCCTGGTGCTGCGCCAGCCGGACCTGCGGGCCGTCGCCCGACTGGTCGAGGAGCGGGTGGCCGCCCTGACCGCGACCACCTGACCCTCCCGCACCTCCTTAACAGGGCGCCCCGGCCGAACCGCCGGGGCGCCCGGAAGGGAACCACACCATGACCATCGCGACCCTGCCCGCGTTGATCGCCCAGCAGGCCGAACGGCAGCCCGACGCGCTCGCCGTGACCGACGGCTCCACCATCCTCACCTACCGCGAACTCGTCGACGCCGCAGGCCGGTTGGCCGCCGTGCTGACCTCCCGGGGGATCGGCCCCGGCAGCGCCGTCGGCCTGCTCTGCGCCCGCTCCACCCGCCTGGTCGTCGCCCAGCTCGCGATCTGGCGGACCGGCGGCCACGTCCTCCCGATCGACCCCGCCTACCCGCGCCCGCGCATCGCCGAGATGACCTCCGACGCCGAGGTCCGGCTCGTGCTCGGCGACAAGGCGCTGCTCGCCGAGGCCGGGTTCGCCGAGGAGCAGACCCTCGTCCTGACCGAGCACGGAACCGACATCGGCACCGATGCCGAGGCCGACGCCGATACCGACACTGATGTCGAGACCGGCACCGGCTGCGCGGCGGCGCCGGACGCCGCCGACCCGGCCGCACCCGCGCTGGTCTTCTACACCTCCGGCTCCACCGGACAGGCCAAGGGCGTGCTCGTCCCGCACGGCGCCATCGCCGACCTGGTCACCGCCCCGGACGCCATCGCGGTCGGCCCCCGCGACCGGGTGCTGTTCCACTCCGCCGTCACCTTCGACGCCTCCACCTTCGAGCTGTGGGCCCCGCTGGCCCGCGGTGCCGCCGTCGCCGTCTCCCCGGCCGACCGGCCCACCGCCGAGGAACTCGGCCGCGACGTCGAGCGGTTCGGCGTCACCACGCTGCTGCTCACCAGCGCGCTCTTCCACCACCTGGCCGCCCGCCAGTCACGGATCTTCGGGGTGCTGCGCACCGTGGGCGTCGGCGGCGAGGTGCTGTCGCCCGAGCACGCGGGCGCGGTGCTGCGCGCCTTCCCGTGGCTCGAACTGGTCAACGTCTACGGACCGACCGAGGCCACCACCTTCACCACCCTGCACTGGGTGACCCCGGCCGACTGCGCCGGCCCCATCCCGATCGGCCGCCCCTTCGGCGGCGCCCGCGTCCTGGTCCTGGACGAGCAGCTCGCGCCGGTGCCGCCCGGCACGGTCGGCGAGCTGTGGATCGCCGGCGACCGCCTCGCCCAGGGCTACCTCAACCGGCCCGAGCTGACCGCCGAGCGCTTCCGCGAGCTGCCGGACCTCGGCCGCGCCTACCGCAGCGGCGACCTGGTCCGCCAACGGCCGGACGGCACCCTGGAGTTCCACGGTCGCACGGACGAGCAGGTCAAGCTGCGCGGCTTCCGGATCGAACCGGGCGAGGTCGAGCACGCGCTGCTGCAGCTCCCCGAGGTCGCGGAGGCGGCGGTCGTGGTCCGCCGGGCCGGGCAGGCCGACGCGGCCCTCACCGCCTGCCTCGTCCTCGCCGAGGGCGCAAGCCAGGCCGTCGAGCCGCTGCGCGCCCGGCTCTCCGAACGGCTGCCCGCCCACCTGGTGCCCACCGCCTGGACCGTACTCGGCGCGCTGCCGCTGACCGGCTCCGGGAAGGTGGACCGGCGGGCGCTGGCCGCCGACGACCCGGTCGAGCGGCGCCCCTCCGGCGGCGGCACGCTCACCCCGATCGAGCAGGTCGTCGCCGAGGCCTGGAGCCGCGCCCTGGAGCGCCCGATCACCGACCCGGCCGCCGACTTCCTCGCCGAGGGCGGGCACTCGCTGCTCGCCATGTGGGTCGTCGACGACCTGCGCGAGGACCTCGGGGTCGAGCTCTCGCTCGCCGACTTCCTCGACCACCCGACCGTCGCCGGGCAGGCGCAGCTGCTCGAACGGGCGCTGCGGGCCACCGACGGCCCGGCCGGCGCTGACGAGGACGGCTCGGACGAGGCGCCGGGAGAGGGCCGGTGACCGCCGTGGACCAGGCCGACCTGCTGCGCCGCGCCCGCAGCCGTCGCAGCGCCGCCGCCCCGTCGCAGCGCCCCGCCGTGGCCGACGGCCCGGCCCCGCTCTCGCACGCCCAGCAGCGGATGTGGCTGATGGACCACCTCGGCCAGGGCGGCGCCCTCTACAACGTGCCGATCGCGGCCCGGCTGCGCGGCCCCCTCGACCGGGTCGCCCTCGCCGCCGCGATCACCGGGCTCACCGAGCGGCACGCCGTCCTGCGCACCCGCTACCCGCGCCGGGGCGGACAGCCGTACCAGCAGACCGACCCGGTCGCCCCGGTGCCGCTGCCGGTCGTGGACGTGAAGACCGACGCCGCGGCCTCCGAGCAGCTCGTAGCCGAGGCCGCCCGCCCGTTCGACCTCGCCACCGGCCCGGTCCTGCGCGCCCTCCTGCTGCGGCACGGGCCGGAGGACCACACGATGCTGCTGACGATCCATCACATCGCGGTCGACGGCGGATCGTTGCCGGTCCTGGCTGCCGATGTCGCTGCGCTCTACACGGCTGCACGCGACGGCGTGGCGCCGCAACTCCCGCCGCCCGGGCCGTCGTACGCCGAGTACGCCCGCCAGGAACGTGCCCGGGACGCCGAGCTCACGGCCGCCGCCGACACCCTCGCCGCCCGGCTGGCCGGCGCCCGGCCGCCGACGCTGCTGCGGCCCGTCCCGTCCGGCGCCCGCGAGCGCCGGGCCGCGCTGCACGCCGCTCCGCTGGACCCCGCCGTCGTGGACGGCCTGCGCGCCCTCGGTGCCCGGCACGGGGCCACGCTGTTCACCGTCGTCCTGGCCGCCGCGTTCGCCACCCTGCGGACGGCCTCCGGGCAGGGCGACCTCGTCCTCGGGTGCGCCAGCGGTCACCGGGCCCGGCCCGACCTGCGGCACACCGTCGGCCTCGCGGTCAACACCCTTGCCGTGCGGGTCGATCCGGCCGGCGACCCGTCGTTCGCGGAACTGCTGGCCGCGGTGCGCGGCGAGCTGCTCGACGCCCAGCAGCACCACGACGTGCCGTTCGACCTCGTGGTCGAGCGACTCGGCGCGGCGGCCCGCGGCGCGGACGGCACCCCGCTGCTCTCGGTGACCTGCGACCTCGTCCAGCCCGTCGCGCCGCTGGCGCTGCCCGGTCTCGACGCCGAGAACGTGGAACTCGACCTGGGGCTCGCCAAGTTCGGTCTGGCGCTGCTCGTGGAGGACGGCCCGGCGCCGCGCTGCCTGGTGCAGCACGACCGGGACGCCCTGGACGAGGCCACCGCAGGGCAGTTGCTGGACGCCTTCGCCGCCGTGCTCGCGGCCGTGGCCGGGGAGGCGGACCCGCTCCTGTCCGAGCTGCCCGGCCGCCTCCTGGCCGCCGCCGAACACCCGGTGGTGGAAGGCCTGTCGGCCGATCCGGGGGTGGTCGACGCGGCCGTGGTCGAGAACGCCGACGGCCCGCCGCTCGCCTACGCGGTGGTCCGCGGGCCCGGCGCCCCGAACGGTGCCCAGCTGCGGGCCGCCCTGCGCGGACGCCTGCCGGCCGCCGAACTCCCGCTCGCGGTCACGCTGGTGGACCGGATCCCCCGGCACCCCGACGGCACCGTCGACCACGGCCTGCTGCCCGGGGCCACACCGCTCCGGGACGGCCGGCTCCAGGACGGCTCACATCGGGACGGCTCGCTCCGGGACGGTCCGAGCCAGGGCGACCCGCTTCGGGACGGCCCGGTGGACACCGTCCGGGAGGTCTTCGGCGAACTGCTCGGCGCCACCCCGCCCGCCGACGGCGACTTCTTCGCCCTCGGCGGCCACTCCCTGGTCGCCGTCCAGCTCGCCGAACGCCTGCGCACCCGCACCGGGCTGCCGCTCACCGGCCTCGACATCCTGGAACAGCGCACCCCGCGCGCCCTCGCCGCCGTGCTCGCCACCCGCGAGGACGAGCGCCGCGCCGCCCTCGCCCGCACCGGCGCCCGCCCGCGCACCCGCTCCCGCACCGGCACCGTCCTGCTCACCGGCGCCACCGGCGGGGTCGGCGCGGCGGTCCTGCAGGAGCTGATGGCCCAGGGCAGGCCGGTCCGGGCCCTGGTCCGCTCCGAGTCCGCACACCTGCCCGCCCTGAACGGCGCCGAGGTGGCGGAGGGCGACCTCGCCGACCCGGACAGCCTGCGGCGCGCCGTCGAAGGCGTGGACGCCGTCATCCACTCCGCCTGCACCTTCACCGACCACGCCACCGACCTCGCCGCGATGCGCGCCCTGGTGGACGGCTGGCGGGGCGGCCCGTTCGTCTTCGTCAGCAGCATCGACGCGTACGGCCGGCCGTCGGGCACCGAGGTCCCCGAGGGCGCCCCGAGCGGCACGGCGGTCACCCCGTACGGGCAGGCCAAACTGGACTGCGAGCGGATCCTGTTCGAAGCCGCCGCCGCCACCGGCCGCGGCCCGGCCACCGCCGTACGGGCCCCGATCGTCTGGGGCCCGCACCACCGCCTGCGCGACCAGCTCCGCTGGGGCTCCACCGGCACCCTCTACCAGGCCGCCCTGGCCGGCCGGCCGATCAGCCTGCCGGCGGCCGACGACCGGTACGGAGCGTCCTGGGTCCACGCCGCGGCCCTGGCCCGCGCGCTCGCCGCCTGCGCGGTCCCGGACCACCCGGCGGCCGGGCGGGTCGTCAACGCGGTGAGCGGACACGTCTCCTGGGCGGAGTTCACCGCGGAGCTGGTCCGGCTGCTCGGCTCCGACAGCCCGCTCGCCGTCGGTCCCGACGCCGACGAGGAACTGCGCCGCCCCTGGCGCTACCGGGCCGACACGCTGGCCGGCCCGCTCACACCCGAGCCGGGCGAGGACTGGCGCAGCGTCCTGGCAGCCATGGTCGGCTGAGCCGGGTCGCCCCGGGCGGAGGGGCCCGTCGTTCACCGGACCCCCTCCGCCCGGCAGCCTCGCCCGGACGATACGGGTGGCTTCCTTCCCCAGCTGTGCAGGACCTTCCGTGGCTGTGCACGCCGCAGGGTGCCTTACGATGCAAACGGGAATCCACCATGTGCAGAGAGGGGCGAGAGGTGACGGACGGCGACTCACACCGCCCGTTGCGCGCCGACGCACAACGCAACCGGGACAAGATCCTCACGGCCGCGGTGCGTGTGTACGCCGACGAAGGGCTCGACGCCCGCCTGGAACACATCGCGAAAGCCGCAGGCGTCGGCAGCGCGACCCTCTACCGCAACTTCCCCACCCGGGAAGCCCTGATCGAGGCCGTCTACCGCAACGAAGTCGCCCAGTTGTGCAACGCCGTCCCCGGCCTGCTCGCCGCCAGACCGCCCTACCAGGCCCTGCACGCCTGGACACGGCTCTTCCTCGACTACATCGCCGCCAAATCCGGCATGGCCGACGCGCTGCGCGCCATCGCCGCCGCGGGGAACAACCCGCACGGCGACAGCCGGGACATGATCCGACAGGCCCTCACCGAACTGATGGACGCCTGCGTGGCCGCCGGCGCGATCCGCACCGACATCAGCCCCGCCGACCTGGGGGCCGCCCTCGAAGGCATCGCCCTCACCTCCGCCAGACCCGAACAGCGCGAACAGGCCGAACGCCTGCTGGACCTCACCCTGGACGGCCTGACGACACGTCCGTGAGACGCCGTCGACCCGAGCCCCCGCCCGCCCGGCCGCCGGCGGATGGACGTCACGGTGGCCGGGCTCTGAGCGGTGGTGGGACAGGCCCGGACGGCGGACCCCAGGAGGGGGGAGGGGTGCCGTCCGGGCCGCTCATTGCCCACCCGGCTCTCTTCTCACCCCGATCCGGCAAGCCAAACCCCCGGGTTCGGCGCGCCTCCGACTGTCACAGCGGGCCGGGGCGCCGGGCGTGATCGGGTCCGAGTCGAGTGACGGGGAGTCCGGCATGCCCCTTGGCGGTTCGGGGCCGCCCGGGGCGGCAGGTGACACACCGACGGTCGGTGTGCGACTCTGCACCTCGCGCGCCGTCGGGCGCGGGGAACCGGGGGGTTCGGATGAGTGGTGGGTCGCCGTCGCGTACGCGCGGGCGGTTCGGACGGCCGGCGGGCGTGCTGCTGGTCGTCGTCGGGCTGCTGATCGCCGCGGCGGAGCTGCGGCCCGAGGGCGGGCCCCTGGGCACGGCGGCGACCGGGCCGGTGACCGGCCTCGGGTTCGTGGTGCTGATCGGGCTCGGCTGGGCCGGGCTGGTCGGCAGGTTCGCGGTGCGCTTCCGCGAGGAGGTCCGCCACCTCGACGGGCCGACACCCCGGGCCGAGCGCCTGCGGGAGGCGGCCGTGGTCCTGCTGCCACTGGCCGCCGCCGTGGTGCCGGTCCTGCTGCTGGTCCTGCGCAGCCGGGCCGCCTCCGGGCCGTCCGAACTGCCGCACCCGCCGCGGCAGATGCCCACTCTGACCCCCGATGCCGTCCCCTCGGCCCCGCCGCTACCGCTCGTGTCGGCCGGCGGCGCAGGGCTCGGGGTGCTGTTCACGGCCCTGGCCGTCCTGGCGGGAGCAGCCGTGGTCGTCCTCGGCGTCGCCGTCGCGTTCCGGCTTCGCCGACTGCGGGGCCGCCGCCGGGAGACGCCCGAGGTGCTGCCCGTTGCGGCCGCCCCCGCCGGGCCCGAGGCCGCTCTCGCCGAGGCCGTCGACTCCGGCCGCAGGGCCCTCACGGGAGCGGACGCCCGAGCGGCGGTGATCGCCTGCTACGCGGCGATGGAGGGCTCGCTGGCCGTCTCCGGTCTGCCCCGACACGCGTGGGAGAGCCCGACCGAACTGCTGCGCCGAGCCCTGTCCGACGAGCGGATCGACGCCACCGGGGTGCGGGAGCTCACCGCGCTGTTCCGCGAGGCCCGGTACTCGACGCACCCGATGGACGACAGCCAGGTGCGCCGCGCCCGTACGGCCCTGGACACCATCGCAGCCCGGCTTGCGAGCGCCGAACCCGCGGCGCCCGCGGACGCCCACACCGTAGGGGAGCACAGATGAGCAGCGCCGCGCCCCGGCGCGACGGGTCCGTCGACCGGTCCGTGGACGGTGCCGTGGCCGGGGCCGTGCACGGGACGGACCGCGAGTTCGCCCGGCCGGGCTCGGTGCGCCACAGCCTGATCGAGCTGGCCGCGCCCGCAGTCCTCGCCGAGATCCTGTTCGCCCTGGTCGGCGGCGGGCCCGGGGCGGGGGCCGGCGCGGTGCTGCTGACCGTGACCGGTCTGCTCGTCGCCCGCCGGGTGGCCGGAGCCGGAGCCGGGACCCGCTCCCCGCGTAGCCGGCCGCGACAGATGGAGGCGTACGAGCCCGGCCTCGGCGACTGGCGCTGGACGGTCCGTCAGGGCCTCGATCCCCAGGGCGACGCCGCGCCGCTGCGCTTCCGGCTCCGACGGCTGTACACGGTACGGCTCGCGGAGGTCCACGGCCTGGACCTGTCGGCCGACCGCGACCGGGTGGCCGAACTCCTCGGGCCCCGGCTGTGGCCGTGGATCGACCCGTTGGCGCCCGCCCCGGCCGAGGCCTTCCCGGCGGCGGTTCTGCGCGAGCTCGTCGACCGGCTCGACTCCCTGTGACCCCTCGCGCTGTGACCCGGCGTTCCGGGGCATGCCAGGTCTCCCACCACCGTCCGAATCGTTTCTGCAGGAGCGTCATGACCGACCTTTCCACCAGCCTCCACGGCCCCGCGCACCCCGCCGTCGCCCCCGCAACCCCACCGCCGCTGACCCCGCAGCAGGCCGGCGAGCGGGCCCGCGCGGTGCTCCGGGAGATCGAACGGGCCGTGGTCGGCAAGCCCGCGGCCCTGCGCCTGGTCATGCTCGGCGCCCTCGCCGGCGGGCACGTCCTGATCGAGGACCTGCCCGGACTCGGGAAGACCCTGCTGGCCCGCTCGTTCGCGACCACCCTCGGCCTGGACTTCCGCCGGATCCAGTTCACCCCCGACCTGCTGCCCTCGGACGTCACCGGTGCGCCCTTCTACGAGCGCAACACGGGCGAGATGGTGTTCCGGCCCGGCCCGCTGTTCACCCAGCTGCTGCTGGCCGACGAGATCAACCGGACCCCACCCAAGACCCAGGCAGCCCTCCTGGAAGCGATGGCCGAGGGCCAGGTCTCCGTCGACGGCACCACCCGCCGCCTCCCGGACCCCTTCCTCGTCATCGCCACCGCCAACCCGATCGAGTACGAGGGCACGTACGCGCTGCCCGAGGCCCAGCTCGACCGCTTCCTGCTACGCGTGCGCATGGGCTACCTCCCCACCGCAACGGAGGCCGCGATGCTGCGCGCCAGAATCGACCGGGCGACCCCCGAGCCGGTTCTTGAGACCGTGGCCGGTCCGGCGGAACTGCTCGCCCTGCGGGCCGCGGTGGAACGCGTCGAGGTCGACGACGACCTGGTCGAGTACGTCATCGCCCTCGTCGACGCCACCCGCAACGACCAGCAGATCCAGGTGGGCGCCTCGCCCCGAGGAGGCCTGGCGCTGATCCAACTCGCCCGCGCCCACGCCATGCTGGAGGGCCGTGACTACCTGACCCCCGAGGACGTCAAGGCGCTCGCCGGGCCGGCCCTGGCCCACCGCATCACGCTCAGGCCGGAACTGTGGGTACGCCAGATCGAGGCGGACGACGTGCTGGCGCGGCTGGTCGCCTCCGTCCCGGCACCCCAGACGCTGCCCCGCGCGGAGACACGGTGAACCGCGCACCGAACACCGGCCCGGCCGAGCGTGCCACAGGGCAGACCCCGGCCACAGGGCAGACCCCGGTGACCGAGCAGACCCCGGCCACCGACGGCACGGACCGGCTCGCCCGCCGCGCCCGGGCATTCGCGGTCGCCCGCAGCACCCGTGCCACCGCCGCCGGGCTGCCCGACAATCCACCGTCACCGCACTGGCGGCCCGCCGACCAGACCCTGCGCCTGCTCACGGTGGCCACCGTCGCGGCCGTCGCCGCCCTGGTCACCGGCCACGCCTGGCTGCTCGCCCCGGCGGCCTTCCCGGCCGTCCTGCTCGCGCTGGCGGCCCCCGGCCGCAGCCGCCCCACCCGGCTTTCCGCCGAGAGCACCACCCGGCCGCGGCGCTGCTTCGAAGGCGAGCCCGTCACCGTACACGTCACCGTGCACCACGACGGCCGGATCGGCCCGCCCGAGCCCGTCGTGACGCTCGGCCCCGGCCTCGCCCTGGACGCGCTGACCGTCACCCCGACCGGCGTCGACCTCGTCCTGCGCGCCGACACCTGGGGCCGCCGACACCTGGGCGTCGTCGACCTCGACGTGCCCGACGCCCGCGGCCTGACCCGTCGCACCATCCGCACCGACCTCGGCACCGTCGATGTCTTCCCCGTCCCCGAGGCCGCCCGCCTCACCCCGATCCCGGTTCGCCTGCCCGAACGCATCGGCGAGCACACCACCGCCCACGAGGGCACCGGCATCGAGGTCATCGGCGTCCGCCCGCACGTCCCCGGCGAACGGCAGCGACGGATCCACTGGCCGTCCACGACCCGCCGCGACGCCGTCCAGATCAACCAGTTCGCCGCCGAACGCGCCGCCGACGCGGTCGTCCTGCTGGACACGCTCGCCGACTACATCGACGCCGCCACCGGGCTGCGCAGCCTGGACGAAACCGTGCGCGCCGCAACCGGCCTGACCCGCGCCTACCTGCGCCGGCACGACCGGATCGGCCTCGTCGCGGTCGGCGGGCGCCTGCGCCTGCTCACCGCCGCCACCGGGGACCGGCAGCTCTACCGCATCGTGGAGAGTGTGCTGGAGGTCCGCCAGGACCGCCCCCCGCGCGGCCCCCTCCCGCCCCTGCCGCTCGCGGCCCTGCCCGGCCACGCCCTCGTCTACGCCTTCACCCCGCTCGCCGACCAGCGTGTCCTCGACGTCCTCGGCCGGGTCCGCGAACGCGGCAACCCGCTCGTCGTGATGGAGATCCCGGCCGGGGAGCCGGCGGCCCGCCCCGACGACGAGACCGACGCCCTCGCGCTGCGCCTGTGGCGCGCGGAACGCGAGGCGATGCGCGCCACCCTGCGCGGCCGCGGCATCCCGGTGGTCCGCCACACACCCGGCCAGACCCTGGACCTCGCCCTCGCGCCCCTGCTGCGCCGCCGGATCGTGGGAGCCGCCCGATGACCGGCCCGGCAAGTACGAATACAAGGACGAGTACGACGAGCGCGGGGGCGTCCCGTCCGAAGCCCGGCCCGACGCGTGCCACGAAGCCGAGGCCACCGGTCCGCACGGTTGCCGAGCCGGCCCGCCCCGCCCGAACGGCCCGCCACACCGGCTGGGCCGCGCGCCTGGAACGCGCCGCCCTGCGCGGCACCGGCACCGCCCTCGCCCTCGCCGCGGCGGGCACCGGAACCGGTACGCTCACCGACCTGGCCGGGCCGGTCTGCCTCCTGCCGGTCGCCGCCGGCGCCCTCTGGGCCGCCGTCCCCGCACCGGAGAGCCCGGCCCCGACGAGCTGGCCCGCGCGTCTGTCCGCCACCCGCACCACCCTCCTCGCCGCCGGATCCGTCCTGCTCGCCGCCCTCGGCGAGCCGACGTGGTGGCGGGCGCTCGCAGTGACCGTGCTGCTCGCCGGCCACCTGCTGCTGCTCGACGCGCTCGGCCCCCGGCGCCCGGGCATCCGCCCCGCCGGCGCAGCCGCCGCTCTCACCGCCTCGTTGCTGGTCCTGCCGCCGGCCTTCGCCCCCACCGGAGCGGGCGAGTGGTCCCGCCCCCTCGCCGTGCTGGGCCTGGCCACGGCCGCCGTCGGCGTGGGCCTGGCCCTGCGCCAGCCGGCGCCGCCCCCGACTCCGGCGGACCACCAGCCGGGCGGCGGTGGCCCGGTCCGTCCCCGCGAGCCCGCCGGCCGGCGCCGCCCCGGGCGTCGGCACTGATCGGAGGGCGAGGGCCGGCCGCTGTAGGAGCGGGTGTCCTCGGTCACCCGCCTACGCTTTGCCGCCGAAGAAGACCTGCACCTCCCGGATCAGGCCGTCCCGTACCGTGATCGCCTCGACGTTGCGGTACCGGCCGCCCGTGGCGAGCTCGTACTCGTAGTAGGCGAAGACGAGTTCCTCGTCGGCGGGTGTGATGCGCAGGAGCCGCTGCTCCTGGAAACGGTCCGCGGTGGGGAAGCACCGCCGGAAGAACGCGGCCTTGTCGATGCGGTCGTCCTGCGGGCTGGTGAACGTGAAGTCCTCGGCGTACAGGGGCAGGGCCGCGTCCCGGTCCTGCGACCGGTAGCAGCGGAAGGCCGCCTCGACGACGCTTGCGGGGCTGCCGTGTGCCGGGTTGTCGTTCATTCGATCTCCATGGCTCGACGGATCGTCCTCGAAACCAGGCTGCCGCACCCGGGCCCCCGCTCGGCTTCCGGCATGCCGGGCCGCGCCTCGGGCGGCCCGGCAGCCGACGTCCGGGGCGAGCCCACGCTCAGAGGCGGGGTGCCCAGCCGGGTGGGGTGAGGCCGGTGTCGGTGAGGATCCGTTCGACGCCGGCCTCCAGGGTGCTGTGCCGGCTGATGACGTGCTCGATGCCGTGGGGGAGGAGGTCGTGGGGCCGGTACCAGACGGCCATGTCCTCGGGGGAGAACTCGGCGGCCTGCGGGCGGGTGGCGTGCCGGCGTACGGTCTCGGCGAAGTCGACGTCGAGGTAGTAGAGGTGGCTGCGCCCTTGGTGGTCGGCGGCGAGCCGGGTCAGCATCCGTCCGTAGCGTTCGGCGTCGAGGATGCCTTCGACGACGACGTGGAAGCCGTGGTCGAGGGCGTGCCGCGCTACCACGTCGATCAGCCCGATGTTGGCGCCGCCGGGCACGTCCCGCTCGCGCAGCACGGTGCGGCGCAGCACGTCCTGGGCGACGACGGCGATGCCCCGCCCGTAGGCGGCGCGCAGCCGTGCGGCGATGCTGGACTTCCCGGCGCCGCTCGGGCCGCGCACCACGATCAACACGGTCTCCGCGCTGCCTGTCATGCCGGGACCGTGCCCGCGGCGCGACCTCGCCACACCGCCGAGGTCGCCCGCGGCCCCTTCGCGTGCTCGCCCCCGGTTTCGTACCCGACGGCCCGGTTTCCGGCAGAGGGCGGCCCGGCAGCCGACGTCCGGGTCAGGCGACCGTCAGGACGATCTTGCCGGTGGTGCGGCCCTGCTCGCCGAGTTCGTGCGCCTTCGCGGCCTGCGACAGCGGCAGGACGGTCTCCACGACGGGCCGCAGTGCGCCCCGCTCCACCAGGGCGGCGATCTCGCGCAGGCCCAGGTGGTCCGGCTCGACGAGGACCCACAGGGCCCGCACTCCGTCCGGGGCGGCGGGCACGTCGTCCGGCCCGGGCAGGGTGATCAGCCGGCCGCCGGGCCGGAGCACCTTCAGCGAGCGCTCCGCCGTTTCGCCGCCGAGCCCGTCCAGCACCACGTCGATGTCGGACACGGCGTCCTCGAACCGCACGGCCCGGTAGTCGACCACCTCGTCCGCGCCCAGTTCCCGTACCAGGTCGTGCTTGCCGGCGCTGGCGGTGCCGATGACGTACGCGCCGCGGGCCTTGGCGATCTGCACCGCGAAGTGGCCGACCCCGCCGGCCGCCGCGTGCACCAGCACCCGCTCCCCGGGGCGTACGTCCGCCGTGTCCACCAGGGCCTGCCAGGCGGTCAGCGCGGCCAGGGGCAGTGCCGCGGCCTCCACGTGGGTCAGCGACGCCGGCTTGGGGGCGAGGTGGCGGGCCGGGGCCACCACGTACTCGGCGTAACCGCCCGCCTGGCGCGGGAACAGCGGCATCCCGAAGACCTCGTCGCCGGGGCGGAACACGCCGACGCCCGGCCCGACGGCCTCGACCGTGCCGGACACGTCCCAGCCGACCGCGGGTACGTCGCCCCATGCGATGAGGGCGCCGCCGGCCCGGGTCTTCCAGTCCACCGGGTTCACGCCGGCCGCGTGCACGCGCACCAGGACCTCGTTCAGTCCCGGCTCGGGGCGCTCGATCTCGCGCTCGACCAGGTTCTCGGGCCCGCCCCACTGCTCCACGACCACCGCTCGCATGCTGACCTGCCTCGTTCTTCGTTGCGTTTCGTACGCCGCCGGGATTGCCCGGCGACGCAGTCCACGATCCGGCATGCCGGTCCGGTGCGGTGTTGGCCGTCCGGCCACTATGTGACAGGATCTGGCCATGGGTGCGGCGCAGACGAACCAGCTGGCGCAGGCGAACCAGGCGGTGCGGGCGAATCCCACCGCGGGGAGTGCGGACGACCGGGAGCGGACGGCGGGGGCGCCGCCCCGGCTGCACCGGATCGCCGTGCTCGCCCTGCCCGGCGTCCCGCCGTTCGAGCTCGGGATCCCCTCCCGGGTCTTCGGCAGCGCGGTGGATGCCGAGGGCCGCCCGCTCTACGACATCGTGGTGTGCACCGCCGACGGCGCCCCGGTCCTCAGCGACGCCGGATTCATCGTGCAACCGGCCGCCGGCCCCGAGGCGCTGGTCGCGGCGGACACCGTGATCATCCCGCCCACGCACGCCATGCCCGAGCTGGGCCGCGGCGGCCCGCTGCCCCCCGAGGTCGGCGCGGCCATCGCCGGCATCCGGCCCGGTACCCGGCTGGTGTCGATCTGCTCCGGCTCCTACGTGCTCGCCGCGGCCGGGCTGCTCGACGGCCGGCCGGCCACCACGCACTGGAACCTGGCCCCGGAGTTCCGCCAGGCGTACCCGGCGGTCAAGGTCGACGAGGAGGTCCTCTTCGTCGACGACGGCGATGTGCTCACCTCCGCGGGCGTGGCGGCCGGCGTCGACCTGTGCCTGCACGTGATCCGCCGCGACCACGGCGCCGCGGTCGCCAACCGGACCGCCCGGATGTGCGTCGTGCCGCCCTGGCGGGACGGCGGACAGGCCCAGTACATCGACCGTCCCGTCCCCGAACCCACCGTCGCCAGCACCACCGCCACCCGCGCCTGGGCCCTCGAACACCTCGGCGAGCCGCTGCCCCTCACCCGGCTCGCCGAGCACGCCCGGATGAGCCTGCGCTCCTTCACCCGGCGCTTCCGCGACGAGGCCGGTATGACCCCGGTGCAGTGGCTCACCGCACAACGCCTCGACATGGCCAAGCAGTTGCTGGAGTCCACTGACCTGCCGATCGACCTGGTCGCCCACCGGGCCGGCTTCGGCTCCGCGAACTCCCTGCGCGCGCACATGAGGACGGCCTTCGGGGTGTCCCCTGCCGCCTACCGCCGCACCTTCAGCCCCCACGAGCCCTCCGCCGTGCCCGCCGCCGGCCCCGTCGCTGCCGCCCCCGCCTCCGTCGCTGCTGCCCCTGTCGCTGCCGGCTGATCCCGTGGGCTCCCGGCCACCCTCACCCGATGGTGACCACCCGGGCCCACTCCGGCGGGGTGTCCGGGCGGTAGTCCGGGTCGTTCTCGTCGTAGTGGCCGGAGCGGGGGAAGATGCCGACGACGGTGCGACAGGGCGGGGCGGTGGACGGCCAGGGGGTCTGGCCGTCGGTCAGGACCACGATGACGTCCGGCCGAGGGGTGGAGCGCAGGGCGGCGTGGAAACCGGTGCGCAGGTCCGTGCCGCCGCCGCCGAGGAGCGGGATCCCCGCCGTCCGGCACAGGGAGTGGACGGCCCGGGCGGCCGCGTCGCAGGGGACCACGCGGACCTGGTCCCGGCGCCCGCCGACCGCGCGGGCGATCGCCGCGACTTCCAGCAGCGCACTGCCCAGCTCGTCGTCCGAGACCGACCCGGAAGTGTCGATGATCACCGCGACCCGGGGCGGCCGCCGCCGCAGGCTCGGCAGGAGCACGCCCGGCACCCCGGCCGAGCGGCGGGCGGGGCGGCCGTAGCTGTAGTCCTCGCCCGCGCCGGGCCCGGAGACCGCCGAGCGCATCGCCGCGCCCAGCAGTTGCCGCCACGGCTGCGGCGGGTGGAAGGCCTCCTCGGCCCAGCGCCGCCAGCCCGCCGGGGCGCTTCCGGGGCGGCCCCGGATCCCCTCGGCGACCCGGAAGCGGACGGCGTCGCGTTCCTGCTCGGTCAGCCCGTGGGCGCCGTCGGGGCCCAGTTCCCAGGGCCGGTCGGTGCCGTCGGCGCCGCTGCCGCAGTCCAGCCAGGCCGCGTCCAGGTCGCGCGGGTGGAACCGGTAGCTGCGCAGGTACTCCTCCATCAGCAGCCCCTCCGGCAGCAGCAGCCGGCCGGGCAGGAGCGCGCCGGCCGGCCGGACCAGCCCGTCGCCGTACACGTCGTCGTTGATCTCGCAGTCGGCGGCGATGTTGGTCCGCAGCTGCGCGGCCGGGCCCTCCAGGCCGAGTTCGCGGGCGATCCGGTCGCCGCGCCCGTGGTGGTCGCGCAGCAGGTGCGAGACCTCGTGGACCCAGACGCCGGCGAGTTCCTCCACCGGAGTGCGGTCGACGAAGACCGGCGAGGCGTAGCAGCGCCAGTACCGGTCC
This sequence comes from Kitasatospora sp. NPDC034035, assembly GCF_055575755.1. Taxonomy (NCBI): domain Bacteria; kingdom Bacillati; phylum Actinomycetota; class Actinomycetes; order Kitasatosporales; family Streptomycetaceae; genus Kitasatospora; species Kitasatospora sp. NPDC034035. Next base: position 193,995 of record NZ_JBVISA010000018.1, read on the forward strand.
ACGGCCATGGTCGGCACCTGCCGCGACTCCACCAGGTGCAACGCGAACAGCGCGGACGCCAGGTACGGCCGGGCCCGGGCGGCCTGCAGCCGGGCGGCGTACAGCTTTTCGGTGGCCGGCTTTCCGGAGGCCGGCTTGTTGGTGGCCGCCATTTCGGTGGCCGGCGGGAGAGCGGTGCTCATCGGCCCGCCCTCGCCGCCACCCGGTCGGCCACCCGGGCAGCGGCGCGGTCGGCCCGGCGGGAGAGGGCGAGTGCCGGGGCGAGCCGCTCGATCGACTCCGGCACGTCCCAGTCCTCCCGGCGCAGCGAGGCCAGCGTGGTGGCCGGGACGACCAGCAGGTCCGGGGCGCCGGTGTCCAGCGCGCGGACCAGCAGCGCCCAGGCCGCGTCCCAGCGTTGACGGTCCGGCCGGTTGCGTACCGCCGCGACCACCCCGTCCAGCACCGCCTGGCGCAGGTCCCCGCGGTCGGGCAGTTCCGCGCCCGCCGGGTCGGCGAGCAGGTCCTCGGGATCGGGCAGGTCCATCCGGTCCATGCTCGCCATCAGCTCCAGCCCCGGGCCGTCACCGACGGTGCCGCGCACCAGCAGCGACAGCACCTCGCGGGAGGAGCCGGCGGCGGTCGCGAAGGCGATCAGCCGCAGCGTCATGTCCCAGCTGCGCGGGGACGGCCAGGCGCCGCCACGCCGGGTCTCGGTGGTGGGAATGCGGTGCACCAGTTCCGGGCGGGCGGTCAGCAGCCCGCACACCGCGCGCCGGGCGAGGGCGACGGCCTCCGGCAGCGCCTGCGGGTCGAGGCGGGGCAGGGTGGCCACCGGCCAGACGCCGCCGAGGCCGCGCACCACCACCTCGTGATCGTGCACCCACTGCAGGTGGACGAAGCGGTTGGCCAGCGGCGGGCTCAGCTCCCAGCCGTCGGCCGCCGAAGCGCGCGGGTTGGCGGCGGCCACGATCCTTACGCCGGGCGGCAGTCGGAGCGTGCCGATGCGACGCTCCAGGACCACGCGGAGCAGCGCCGCCTGGACGGCGGGCGGCGCGGTGGACAACTCGTCCAGGAACAGCAGTCCGCGCCCGGCCCGCACCAGCCGCACCGCCCAGTCCGGCGGGGCCATCGGCACGCCCTGCTGCGCCGGGTCGTCGCCGACGATGGGCAGCCCGGAGAAGTCGGAGGGCTCGTGGACGCTGGCGATCACCGTGGTCAGCGGCAGCTCCAGCGTCTCGGCGAGCTGGTTGAGCGCGGCGGTCTTGCCGATGCCGGGCTCGCCCCAGAGCAGGACGGGCAGGTCGGCGGCGACGGCCAGGGTGAGGGCCTCCAGCTGGGTATCGGCGCGGGGTTCGGTGGTGGTGTCGCCGAGGAGGTCGAGCAGTCGGCGGGCGACGTCGAGGCGGGTGGCTTCGGGCGCGGGCGTGGGCAGAGTCATGGGCACGGGGATGGGCATGGGCATGGGTGATCACCTCAAGAAGTGTGGTACGGAAGGGTTTTCGGCGTGCGGCGTGCGGCGTGCGGCGTGCGGCGTTTGGGGGCCGCGTCCGGCGTCCGGCGCCGGGGCGGGCGTCAGCGCGAGGTGGCGAGGCGCGGGCGGTTCGTGCGCGGGCGCGGGACTGTGTGCGTGCGGTGCGTGGGCGGGCCCGGGCGGAAGGGGAACTCGCAGGGTCCTGCGGTGGTCAGGCCCGCCCGGTAGAGGCCGTACGCGATCCGCCGCTGCGCGGCCGCCTCCAACTCGTCCCGCAGCGGGCCGTCGCGCAGCACCGCCTCCGGGCCGAGCAGGCCTTCGACGACGGCGAGCGCCCCGGCGGTGTCGCCGTGGTCCAACCGCTCGCGGACACCGGCCAGTTCGTGCGGACGGCGGTGCGCCAGGTCGACCGCGCGCAGGCAGGGCAGCGGGGTGCCGGACAGGGCGGCCAGCAGCTCCTCCCGGCGCAGCTCGGCCGGATCGTGGTCGAGCGGGGCGAGCGCCCCGTCGACCAGACCGATCCGGTGCTGCTCCCCCCGACAGTCCACCAGCCGTTGGGGCGACGGTGGTGCCGCCGGCTGGTCCGTCCGGGGCCGGTGCCCGGGCGCCAACGCGGCGGCCACCAACGGGTGCAGCCGGTCCGGCTCGATCGCCCCACTGCCGAGCAGGTCGACGTCGGGCGGCACCCAGGTCGCGGCGTCGGGCAGCAGGGGCAGCCCCGAGACGTCCCCGGTGGCGTCCGTCACGCACCCGTCCGGCCCGAGGAGCAGCCGCCGACGTCGGAGCCGCACGACGACGGGCCCGTCGGGGCGTCCGTCGGCACGCAGCAGCAGTGCGGCCTCGGCGGCCCACCGGTCGACGGCGCGGCGTTGCACCAGGTCGTCAACATCCGTATCAGATAGGGTGGTTGGCGCACCGGTGTCGAAGCGTACGGCCAGTTCCCCGCTGCGCCCGGCGTCCCAGAGGTGCCGGTGCAGGTCGTAGCGGAACCGGCGGCTGGGATGGGGATGCGGGTGCGGCGACCGTCCGTCACCGCCGCCGGACCCGTCCCAGAGCGCGAGGGCGATCCGCTGGCCGTACTCCGCCCAGGCGGGCGGCGTGCGGACCACCAGGGACACCGGTCGCTCGCCCGGGTACCGGGCCAGGGGCATGGTGAGGCCGGGCCGCAGCAGCCCGTCGGGTGCGGTTCTCGGTAGGTGCCAGCGCAGCAAGTCCGGTGCGAGGCAGCGGAGATCGGCGCGTACGCGGTCGGCGAGCGCCCGGCCGTGGGTGCGTGCGACGTCCCCGAGGCGGAAGTCGACCTCGACGTTGGCGGCGGCACAGGCACCGGCCCAGTCGCCGGCCAGACGGCGGGCGGAGGCGGTCTCGATCATGGAGGGCGGCACGGCGTACTCGCGTACGCGCCGCCAGAAGGAGAGGCGGGAGTCGTTCCCGTTCGCGGTGGAAGTGAGCATCAGCACTCACTCTTCGCGGACGGGACCCCCATTCTGAGATCAGCGTGAGTGGTCATCGCCGGGAGCATAGCGCTCGCAGTCGCCCGCCCGCCACACCGTTTCGCGCGCCCGCCGCCGGGCGTCTCCGGCCGCCGCAGGGTGTCGCCGGGGCGCTCAAGAGCCGGTGGAACCCCGGTCAAGACGGGTGGTTCGTGACGGCTTGGGTGTGTTCTGGTGGTGGACGGAGAAGGCGCGGCCTCGGCAGGTCCGGGGTCGGGCGGGGCAGCGCGAGGGCGTGTCGGCGGTGTAGACGCTCGCGCATGGAGCTGAGTGCGGAGGCTATGGTTCGCCGGCCCGGAGTGACCTTGACTGGTGGACACAAGGACGGACGCGAAGGGGGCACAGGATCCCGAGCGCGTCCGACCGGTCCGACTGGCTTCTACTTCGAGCGAGGGTGATCGTGATGGCTGGTGTGGTGGATCTTGCGGTGGATGCCGGTGTGGTGCTTGTCGTGGGTGGTACCGGGAAGACGGGTCGGCGGGTG